>CAZPNE010000132.1:0-4516 GCA_964588255.1 uncultured Advenella sp.
GCAATCCCGGGAAGAGTAGGTGCAGGCACCGGAACATACCCCATGATTCTGCAATGGCCTGAATTACATAAATAAATGAGTATATGAACAGTTTTTTTTCTTCACTGAAATTGCATGCGGCAGACTCCAAGATGCTGGTCGGTCCCTTGCTGATTGTCATGGTGCTTGCCATGATGGTCTTGCCCTTGCCACCGTTTTTGCTGGATCTGTTTTTTACCTTTAATATTGCCTTGGCCATCATGATCCTGCTGGTGGCCATGTTTACCAAAAAACCGCTGGACTTTGCCGCTTTTCCGTCGGTGCTGCTATTTGCCACGCTGTTGCGTCTGTCCTTGAACGTGGCATCTACGCGGGTGGTCCTGTTGCATGGTCATACCGGACCCGATGCAGCCGGTCAGGTGATTGAAGCATTTGGCCATTTTCTGGTGGGCGGCAATTTCGCGGTAGGTATTGTGGTTTTTTCTATTTTGGTTTTGATCAATTTTGTGGTTATTACCAAGGGTGCGGGCCGGATTGCAGAGGTGGGGGCCCGTTTTACGCTGGACGCCATGCCAGGTAAACAAATGGCGATTGACGCCGACTTGAATGCCGGTCTGATTGCCGAAGATGAGGCACGCAGGCGAAGGGCGGAAGTGGCGCAGGAAGCTGAATTTTACGGGGCCATGGATGGTGCCAGTAAGTTTGTGCGTGGTGATGCCGTTGCCGGCCTGATCATCATGGCAGTCAGTATTGTGGGTGGCCTTCTGGTAGGCGTTTTGCAGCATGGCCTCAGTTTTAGTGAGGCGGGCACAGTGTATACCTTGCTGACCATTGGTGATGGTCTGGTTGGGCAAATTCCCGCATTAATTATTTCAACTGCAGCGGGTGTCGTGGTGTCGCGTGTGGCCAATAACCAGGATGTTGGTCAGCAAATGATGGAACAGCTGTTTTCCAACCCGATGGTGCTTTATATTACGGCTGCCATTATTGGTATTATGGGATTGATTCCCAATATGCCGCATATTGCCTTTTTGTCTTTGGCGGGCCTTTTTGCATATTTGGGCTACCGGATACAAAAAAAGAACGAAGCACTTGCCTTGAAAGGGCCGGTGCAGGAAACTGACTCCACACCGGTGGATACCGCCTCTAAAGAAGCCCGGTGGGATGACGTAAGCCTGGTAGAGCCGTTTGCCATGGAAGTGGGTTATCGTCTGATTAGTCTGGTAGACCAGGAACAGGGGGGCGAATTGATTTCTCGCATTCGCAGTCTACGCAAGCAGTTCGCCCAAAACATGGGGTTTCTGCCACCGGTGGTGCATATTCGCGACAATCTTGAATTGCACCCCAGTGAATACCTGATTTTGCTCTCAGGGGTGGAAATTGGCAAAGGCCAGGTTCAGTCCGGTAAATGGCTGGCGATAGATCCTGGCGGGGTTGAGTTTGAATTGACCGAAGGTGAAAAAACCACCGATCCGACCTTTGGCCTGACGGCTTATTGGGTGAATGAGGATGTGCGTGAGAGGGCCCAGGTCATGGGGTATACCGTGGTGGATGCCAGCACGGTTATTGCCACCCATATTAACCAGTTGCTAACCCGGCATGCCGCTCATTTGCTGGGGCGTCAGGAAGTGCAGCAATTGTTGGAGCATATTGGCAGTGAAGAGCCCAGGCTGGTAGAAGATTTTGTGCCCAAGGCGGTGTCCCTTACTACCTTGCATAATGTATTGCGCGGCCTGCTAACCGAAGGCGTCTCCATTCGGGATATGCGTACTATTGTTGAGGTTCTGACCGAGTGGGGGCCTATTTTGAGTGGCCAAATTCAGCCTGGCATGATGATTAATATAGAAGAGCTGATAGCAAGGGTACGCACGGCGTTAGGCAGGTCGATTACCCAACAATGTTTTGGTGATGCTGTTGAGTGCAATGTAATTGGCCTGGCTCCCCAGTTAACACAGGTTTTGACACAGGCCTTAACCACCAGTGGTTCGTTAGAGCCAGGCTTGGCCGATAACTTGCATACCGAAACCGAGCTTGCCGTGCAAAAACAAACGGTTCACAATCTGCCAACCGTGCTGGTGGTACCACCCATATTGCGATCCTCATTGGCCCGCTTGTTCAGGTACGGATTTCCCCAATTAACTGTATTGTCCAATACGGAAATTCCCGAAGAGCGGTATTTGAAAGTTACGTCGGTAATTGGTGGCTAAAACAATTAAGCGCTTGCCAGCGGTTTGCCGGTACTTACCGGTTTGCGCATGCCTTTGACATCGTAAGTGTGCTGTATGCCAGCTGCACGATTAAGGGAATCCAGTGCGTCCTGGTTGTATTTCAGGTAACTGTGAATCATGATGGCGTTGTTCTCATTCAGGCTTTTTGCCTGTGAAACAAGCTCGTTATAGTATTGCCATTGTTTGGCAAGATCCCCTTGTGGTTGGGGATCCAGCTTTTCAAGAATATCTGCCAGGCTGTTTTGGGTATCTGAAACTGGGAAGCGGGATTGAACCAACTGCATTCTTGCTTTATAGGCGGCTTCCAGTTGTTGGCCAATTTGCCATTTTTTTTGCGCCAGCTCACGCAAGGGTTCAGGTGAGGTAAATTCCATGAGCTCTGCGGATTCATCATTCAAGGCTTGCAGAAACTGTTTGGCAATTTCTGTTTCCAGTACAAGCTGTTCCAGAATTTGTTGGGACAGGGAGGCGGTAGATGAATCGTTATTGGCTGTCATGGATAAAAAGTGATTAATTCAGTATGTCAACGGCATCTTGCAAAATGCCCTCGGCGATACGAGCGGGGTTGATATTAAGGGTGCCGTCGGCCAGTGCCTGGCGTATGGCCTGGACACGTTCCAGGTTAACATCGTTTTCCGGGTTGGTAAGATCGCGCGCGACCGGACTTAAATCTACCTTGGCGCTACTGTCTGGCTGTGCTGTGCCGGGCGTAGTGGCGGGCGCGGGCGCACCATGACGGGAAGCAGGCTTTGTAGAAACCGCGGTAGTATGATAAAGCGAAGCGGGTGAGATTTTTATAGTCATGATCTTTGAAACTGCCAAACGGCAAAGATCCGCTTGGGCAGCATTAAAACAGTTGGCTTACCGGTATTAACGGATGAATAATAAAAAACTTTAGCCAACGCCAAAGTTTTTCTGCCGTTAATACACTGATTATAAGCCAAGGTTGCCATAGTGCTGCCTAAAACAGAACGTTAACCGTGTTGGCATTAATCACCGTTCCCATGATGACTTTGCCGGAACTGGTTTTTACCTGGATGCTACCACCCACATCGGCCGTGCTCAGGGCCTCTCCTTGCTGGGTAACGGTAAGGGCACCTTGTTTTACCTGAAGTCGCACCGGCTGTCCTTTGCTAATGGATTGCGGGCTGCGAATCATATTCAGCTTTATGGGTCGCCCGGCCGGGATCCGGCTATTGGCAATATGTCCCAATAATTGGTCTGGCGTGGTGCGGGCGCTTTCCTGTAGCTTCAGCAGGTCACCCTGTTTCTCTGCAAGGTGAGCGGGCATAATGGTTTGGCCCATTTCTATGTTTTGTGAGGCGACGTAATAATTGCCTGTGATTGAAAGCGAAGCGCGCAGGTATTCGGTTTTTCCTGAATCCATGCAGCGAATGCCAACCGACATTGAGGCGCGAAGGGTGCCTTTGTTGGGGAGGAAATACACTCGGTCATGACAGGTTTCAAATGATTGTGCCTTTGGCACACTGACATGAATAATGGGGGTGCCGTCAAGTGAAGCGGCCTGCTCGACCAGATAGTCTTCGGTTTCTTGCATGATGGCCTGCTGCAGCCCGGATATTTCAGTTGCATAAGACGTGCTGAAAAAGCTCGCCATGCAAAGCAGGACAGGGCCCAGTGTTCCAAGGGCGGAACCAGACAACTTTGTACGAGTCAAGGGCAGTATCTTATTCATAAGGCAAATTTTATCCTGGGACAAGCGTTTCGATTAGCCTGAATTAAGCAAGAAAACCCCTGTTTACCTTTCCTTTGTCTTTGACCTGCATGGCTTACCATATCAACTGTAATGGCTTAATTGTATGTTGCGAAAGCAGCAGGAACAGGCACTATGGACAGGATAGGTAACGAATTCAAATTTTTGCAAACCGCAGTCGGTTTGCGCCAGCAGCGGATGGAATTGCTTTCCACCAATATCGCCAATGCCGATACGCCCAACTACAAGGCACGTGACTTCAGCTTCAAAGAAGTGCTGGCACAGGCAACCGGCGGGCAAAAAGGCTTGGCCGATACACAGCTTGCCCTGACCTCTGCCCGGCATATTCCGGCAGCGGCGATGGGACCTTTGAATTTTGCCCCGCAATATCGCTTGCCAACGCAAAACAGCCTTGATGGCAATACGGTTGAAATGGATGTGGAACGGGTGGCTTTTGCTGACAACACCATGCAATATCAGGCCAGTTTGACCCTTTTGAATGGCAAGATCAAATCCATGCTGTCCGCCTTGCAGCCTAATTAATGAAAAGGAAACAGAATGTCTGACATGATGAGTATTTTCAGCATTTCCGGTT
>CAZPNE010000133.1:0-4437 GCA_964588255.1 uncultured Advenella sp.
ACTATTATGGATGAATGGCGATACAATTTGAAATGAAATTTAATTGTCTGCCATAGCAAAAAGTATATGGCTGAAAAGAATTGCTTTGCTATTTACCGCAGTTCCATGTAAATCGGGTTTGCACAACTGGCGCTCATCAGGCAGGTTTTAGGTTGGAAAATTTGATTTTTTGAGTTAGCGCTCAATCCAGCGGCTGGCCAAATCCAACAAGCCAGTCGCCAGTGTGTGGCAGCCCTTAAATTAATTATTTATTCTAATTATTTATTCTATATTCTGCGACTGCTCGCGAAGCTGCTCGATATACAGTTTCAGGTTAATCACGGCCTGGGTAATGTCCAAAGAGCTGGACTTGGAGCCCAGGGTATTCACTTCACGGTTCATTTCCTGGAATAAAAAATCCAGCCGCTTGCCGGTGCTTTGTTTGCTGTTGGTTTTGCCATCCAGCAACAATTGCAGTTCTTTGATATGGGAACGCAGGCGGGTGATTTCTTCTTCCACATCAATGCGTAATGAAAATAGGGCGGATTCGCTGGCGATGCGGGCTGACAGCTCTTCTCCGCTTAGATGTTGCAAGCCATTGGGGCAGGCCGCCTCCAGGGTTTCCTGCAGTTTTGTGGCCAGTTTCGTGCGGTACTCGGCATGCACGTCAGGCAGAAGGGTTTCAACCTTGTCAACTATGTCAGTCATGGCCGTGGCGTAAGATCGCATGGCACTGGCAAGCCGTTCGCCTTCGCGATTGCGTGCGGTTATAAATTCTTCAATGGCCAGCCGGGCGGTTTCCAGGCACTGTTTGTGCCATTCGGTGTTGGAATCGGGTTTGGCTTTCTGGCTGGGCCAAGTAACCAGGTCTAATAATTTTGGGGCTTCGGTTTCTGGAATAACGACACGTACATCCGCCAGCAGGGTGGCAATGTCTTGCAGTAATGCGGGGTCTATAGATAGGGTGCCTGCATCCTGGTTTTTAATAAAGGAAACCCGAGCCTCCAGTTTTCCGCGGCTTATTTTGCCAGTCAGCAGTTCACGCAGGCCGTTTTCGGTTTGTCGCAATTCATCGGGAATGCGAAAGTTCAAATCCAGATAACGGCTGTTAACACTTTTAAGTTCTACGGTAATGGTACCCAGCTCCGATTCGGTCTGGGCGCTGCCAAAAGCAGTCATGCTTTGAATCATAAATATTTCCAAAGTATATGTTGGTAAATGCTGTTGCTGTGGTATGTTAATCCACATCGGACAATAAGGAAACGCCCATTTTTCAATGTCCTCATACTACAATGTTACCAACGTAAATTACATAGGTGAAAGCATGCCAGGCAATGATCTGACAATAGACTTCAAACGACCTTCAAACAGGGAACCCAACGGCTTGCGACATGTGCAGGTTGAGCGTTCTTATACGGCTTATGCCGAAGGGTCTGTATTGATCAAGGTAGGTAACACGCATGTACTGTGCAATGCCAGCGTGCTTGAGAAGGTGCCCCCATTTCTAAAAGGGCAGGGAAAAGGGTGGGTTACGGCTGAATATGGTATGTTGCCCAGGTCTACCCATACCCGCAGTGACCGTGAGGCGGCTCGTGGAAAACAAAGTGGTCGCACCCAGGAAATCCAGCGCCTTATTGGCCGCAGCCTGCGCGCCATTATAGATCTTGAAAAACTGGGTGAGCGCACCATTCACCTTGATTGCGATGTGATCCAGGCAGATGGCGGCACTCGCTGTGCCAGTATTACCGGTGCCTGGATTGCCCTGGCGGATGCAATTTCGCACTTGCTTAAAACCGGTCAAATTCCCGAAAACCCGCTTAAAGACCGGGTTGCCGCCATTTCCGTTGGTATGTACAAGGGCTATCCGGTCCTGGATCTTGATTACGAAGAAGACTCCGGTTGCGATGCTGATATGAACGTGGTCATGACAGGTAGTGGTCAGTTCGTCGAAGTACAAGGTACTGCCGAAGGACAGGCGTTTAGTCGTCAGGAACTGGACAGCCTGCTTATGCTGGCCGAGAAGGGCATTGCCAGTTTGTTGCGGGTTCAGCAAGATGCGTGGCCGGCTGAATAAACATTTAGTGAAAATGAACAGGAAGTAATGTGGTGAGTTTCAAGGGAAAAGTGGTACTGGCCTCTAATAACCAGGGCAAATTAAAAGAGTTTAAGGCTTTGTTTGAGCCGTTGGGAATAATGCTGATCCCCCAGGGGGAGTTAGGGGTTCCCGAGGCTGAAGAGCCTTTTGATACTTTTGTTGAAAATGCCCTGGCCAAGGCACGTCATGCCAGTAAACATACCGGCCTGCCGGCCATTGCCGATGATTCGGGCTTAACCGTCAAGGCACTGGGTGGTGCCCCAGGTGTGCTGTCTGCCCGCTATGCGACTTTGTTCGGTGAAGAAAAATCAGACCAGAACAATAATCTGCGTTTGTTAAAAGAGCTTGAGAATGCAAGCGACCGCTCTGCCGCTTATATCGCCTTGCTGGTGTTTGTCCGGTCTGAGGCTGATCCTTGCCCCATTATTGCCCAAGGTGTCTGGAAAGGTGAAATTGCCACACAAGCCGCAGGTAGTAATGGCTTTGGCTATGACCCGTATTTTTATTTACCTGAACTGGGTTGTACCGCAGCCCAGTTGGCGCCCGAGGTTAAAAACCGGCAAAGTCACCGGGCAATTGCCCTGAAAAAACTGCTAGTCGAGTTGCAGGATTAAACAAACACATCATGAAAGAAATCATTCCTGTTTTTCCCGAGCTTTCCCGTTCCCGGAAACCTGTGGGAGGAATGGTCAACCGGGCCATTTCATTTACCCAGGGTTTGCCACCGTTATCGTTATACATTCATGTGCCCTGGTGTGTGAAAAAATGTCCTTATTGCGACTTTAATTCGCATGCGCAAAAGGGAGATTTACCCGAAGACCGCTATCTGGATGCCCTGGCTGCCGATCTTGAACAAACCCTGCCCCTTATCTGGGGGCGGCAAATTCATACAGTGTTTATTGGTGGCGGCACACCTAGCTTGCTATCCGCGCAGGCGGTAGAGCGCATGATGGTCATATTGCGCAATTATTTAAATATCTGGCCAGACACCGAAGTCACCCTGGAGGCCAATCCCGGCACGGCAGAAGCCTCACGCTTCAGGCAATATGCCGAATCGGGTATTAACCGCATTTCACTGGGCATACAAAGTTTTGATGATGTGGCCTTGAAAACATTGGGGCGCATTCATGATAGCCGTCAGGCCATTGAAGCGATTGAAATGGCCCAAAAAGCGGTCGGCCGTATTAATCTTGACCTGATGTATGCTTTGCCAGGTCAAACGCTGGCATCCTGTCGCAAAGATATTGAGAAAGCCTTGTCTTTTGGTACAGAGCACCTGTCTTTGTATCACTTAACGATGGAACCCAATACGGTTTTTGCCAAGTATCCGCCTTCCGGCTTGCCCGATGATGACACCAGTGCGGCCTTGCAGGACATGCTCATAGAACTTACTGCTTCGCGTGGTTTTGAGCAGTATGAGGTTTCGGCCTATGCGCGGCCTGGCGCAAGGGCAAAGCATAATGTGAATTACTGGGAGTTTGGCGATTACATCGGCATTGGTCCCGGTGCACATGGAAAGCTCAGTTTTCATGATCGTATCGTGCGCACGGCAAAAGTGCGTAATCCCGAGTCCTGGATGGAAAAGGCGGTATTGCGTGATGGTTCTCATATGGCTGAAGAACGTGAATTGGATAGCCGTGAATTACCGTTTGAATTCATGCTTAATGCGCTTCGCCTGAAAGAGGGGGTGCCGGCATCCTGTTATGAAGAGCGCACCAGTCTGTCGCTTGCCGGTATTAGTCGCCAACTGGAGGAGGCACTTAAAAAAGGCCTATTAGATGCCGATCCCATGCGCATCAAAGCGTCACCGCTTGGTTGGCGCTTCCTGAACGATTTGCAAGGTTTGTTTTTATAATGCACCAATACGATGCATTTTGTTTCTTTTGCACCAATTTAGTGCTAAATAATGCTTTGTTTGTGCATCGATATCCGGTGATAATGAGCTGGATGACAGATTATCGTGCATGAATTATTGGCACGATAATTGCTTAACTTATATCGAATGGCCTGAATGGCTTGCTATTACGCTTACCCTGGAGAAAACATGACAACCCCACAAGATATCCTGAAGTTGATGAGTGAACGTGAAGTCACTTTTGTTGATTTCCGCTTTACCGATACGCTTGGTAAAGAGCATCATATGACTGTTCCTTCCAAAATGGTTGATGAAGATAAATTTGAGTCTGGCCAGGCTTTTGACGGTTCTTCGATTGCCGGTTGGAAAGGTATTGAAGCCTCTGATATGCTGCTGATTCCCGATGCCAATACTGCTCGGCTTGATCCGTTTCGTGAAGAGCCTACCCTTATCCTGACTTGTGATGTGGTTGAGCCTTCCGATCTGAAAGGCTATGATCGTGATCCCC
>CAZPNE010000134.1:0-4436 GCA_964588255.1 uncultured Advenella sp.
TGCTCAGGTTTCCAACTTAAAACAGACATAAAAAAACGGGCAAAAGCCCGTTTTTTTATGTTCATATTACTGGCATGTTACTTCAGGTGTGTACTAACCAGTTTGGTCATTTCAAACATGCTGACCTGTTCTTTACCAAAAATTGGGCGCAGTTTGTCGTCGGCATTGATATTGCGACGGTTTTGCGGATCTTGCAGATCATGTTTTTTGATGTATTCCCAGATTTTTTTGGTAACTTCAGTGCGTGGCAGTGGTTCGCTACCTACAACGGCGGCCAATTCGGTGCTAGGAGTAAGAGGTTTCATAAACGCTGCGTTTGGTTTGCGTGCAGGTTTTTCCGATTTAGTTGTGGCCATGTTTGGGCTCTCCTTAAAGGCAGGTAGTTATATAGTGTATATAGTAGAGAATAACGTGTAATAGGGTGCTTGCCTAGTGTTTTCTGAGTATATTTTGCTTCAATTGGTTTTAGTACCTCTATTTTGGAAAATCAAACTTAATTAGCAATAATTGTATTTTTATACTTGCTTAAAGTGAGTGCCAAGCCAGTTTTCACATAATTAAAATTTGACAGTAGGGTATCAATCTTGGGTAAAGAACGCTTATATTAGTTATAGTTCATGATTATTCAATAGAAAATTTTGCTTTAAATATTAAATCATGCAAATTACCGATCATTCAATTACCCTAACGCGTCCCGACGACTGGCATCTGCATTTACGTGACGGGCTTGTCCTGGACTCTGTCATTGCCGATAGTGCCAGGCAATTTGCCCGTGCCATTGTCATGCCAAATCTACGGCCTCCTGTCACAACCGTGGCACTGGCGAGTGCTTATAAGACAAGAATTGAAACTGCATTGGAAAAAACGGCTTATAAAGGCAAATTCGAGCCCTTGATGACTTTATATTTAACCGACAATACCTCGGCAGAGGAAATTCAAAAAGCGGCTGAATCAGGCTTTATTCATGCGGTTAAATTATATCCAGCCGGCGCAACAACCAATTCAGATGCCGGTGTTACCGATTTGCTTGGAAAATGCCGTCCGGCACTCGAGGCATTGCAAAAGCATGGCATGCCGTTACTGGTACATGGCGAAGTCACAGACCCAACGGTTGACCTGTTTGATCGCGAAGCGGTTTTTATTGATCGGGTCATGCATCCACTGCGCCGTGATTTTCCTGAACTGAAGGTGGTTTTTGAACATATCACCACGCAGGAAGGTGCCCAATATGTGCGTGATGCGGATGGTCCGGTGGCGGCAACTATTACAGCCCATCATCTATTGTATAACCGCAATGCCATTTTTACTGGCGGTATTCGTCCTCATTACTACTGCCTGCCTATTTTAAAACGTGAAAAACATCGTTTGGCATTGCTTGAGGTGGCTACCAGCGACAGTAAACGCTTTTTCCTTGGCACTGACAGCGCCCCGCATGCCAAAGGCCTTAAAGAGAATGCCTGCGGCTGTGCCGGTTGCTACACCGCCGTACATGCTATGGAGCTTTATGCCACTGCCTTTGAACTTGCTGGCAAGCTGGATAAATTAGAAGCTTTTGCGAGTTTGAATGGACCGGATTTTTACGGTCTGCCCCGTAACCAGACAGAAATTACCCTGGAGCGTACAGAATATATCATTCCGGTAGAATTGCCTTATGCTGATAATACTACCCTGGTGCCACTGGCGGCGGGTGAGAGCCTGAACTGGAAAATGAAATAATAGAGTGGCTGAAGCATGGCAATACGAATTGACAGGCATGCCCTGAGCTAAAAATGAAAATTCAAATTACCGAAGAACGTTACAAGAATGTCGATGACTACTTCAATCAGCTTTTTCTGAAAGAAGATGTCATTCCGGAAAAAGTGCTTGAGCATTGCAAAAGTTGCAATATCCCGGCAATTAATGTGGCTCCCAATCAGGGTAAGCTGCTTCATATGCTGGTCAGGATGAATGCGGCGCGGCGTGTTCTGGAAATTGGTACGCTGGGTGCATACAGTACTGTCTGGATGGGTCTGGCCTTGCCTGATAATGGCCATCTTGTAACCTTGGATTTTGATGAAAACTATATCAAGGTTGCCCGTGAAAGCCTTGCCATCGCTGGCTTGCAAGACAAGGTGGAAGTCAGGCAAGGCGTAGCGGCCGAGACGCTTGCGCAAATGGTACAAGACCAGGAAGCGCCATTCGATTTTATTTTTATTGACGCAGACAAGGAAAACAATCCCGTCTATCTGGAATATGCCCTGAAGCTGTCACGGCCAGGCACGGTTATTGTGGCTGATAATGTAGTGCGTCAGGCCAAAATACTGGATGACAGTGGCAAGGCGGATAATATCCGGGGACTGCGCCAATATTTTGATGATATGGCTGCCAATCCCCAGCTCACGGTTACCGCTTTTCAGACACTGGGTTCAAAAGGCTGGGATGGCCTGGCGATTGCCATTGTTAAACAATAACGTCTTCAGGCCAGCCAATATTGCCTGGTTGTTTTATTTTTTGGCTTCCAGCTGTTCCCAGCGGTCAAAAAGTTTAAGCAGCGCATCTTCCAGTTCTTGCAGTTGCAGGTTGATACCGTTGGCAGTGTCCGTGCCCTCTTTGTATAGTTCCGGGTCGGATAGCTTTTCGGTAAGTTCAGCCTGTTCTGCCTCCAGTTTTGAAATTTCTTCGGGCAGGGTTTCAAGTTCTTTCAGTTCCCAACTACTAATGCGGGAGCGGTTTTGACGTGGCTTGTCCTGAGGTGGGGTGTTTGCGACGGGCTCTTCGGCTTTTTTGTCTGTGCTATCAGGTTTGCCAGCCAGTCTGTTGGCTACTTCTATTGGCCGTTGTTCGAGCCAGTCATCATAACCACCTACGTAATCCCGCCATTGTCCGTCACCCTCATAGGCAATGGTCTGCGTAATGACATTATTCAGAAAAGTCCGGTCGTGGCTAACCAGTAAAACTGTGCCATTGAAGTCTTGCAGTAATTCCTCAAGCAGTTCCAGGGTTTCGATGTCAAGGTCGTTGGTGGGTTCGTCCATGACCAGAACATTGGCTGGCCGGGCAAACAGCCTTGCGAGTAGTAATCGGGCCCTTTCACCACCCGATAGGCTGGAAACAGGTGATTGTGCCCGTGCTGGTGAAAAAAGGAAATCACCCAGGTAGCTCATGACATGTTTGCGTTGCTGGCCAATTTCAATCCATTCGCTACCCGGATTGATTACCTCGGTAAGAATGGCATTTTCATCCAGCTGTTCACGCATCTGGTCAAAATAGGCAATTGACAGGTTGGTGCCAAGCTTGACCTTTCCTTCGCTGGGAGCAAGTTTGCCCAGAATAATTTTAAGCAACGTGGTTTTGCCGGCACCGTTAGGGCCGATCAGGCCAATCCTGTCACCACGAATGATGGTGGTGGAGTAGTTTTTGATAACGGTTTTGTCGCCGAATGAGTGGCTGATGTTTTCCAGTTCAGCCACCAGTTTTCCTGATTTTTCACCCACGGAAACGGCCAGATTGACATTGCCCACACGCTCACGACGTTCGCCACGTTCGCGGCGCAGTGATTCAAGGCGTCTTACCCTGCCTTCATTGCGGGTGCGGCGGGCTTCAACCCCCTTGCGAATCCAGACCTCTTCTTGGGCCAGGAGTTTGTCAAAACGCTCATTTTGCAGTTTTTCGGCTTCTAGCCATTCTGCCTTGCGTGCCTGCCATTGGCTGAAGTTGCCTGGGAAACTGTGTAGCAGGCCACGATCCAGTTCTATGATGCGGGTAGTTACGGCATCCAGGAAACGGCGGTCGTGGGTAATGATGACGCAGGCTGAGCGACTGCTTTGTATCATCTGCTCAAGCCAGAGAATGCCCTCAAAGTCCAGGTGGTTGGTGGGTTCGTCAAGCAACAGAAGATCGGGGTTTTCTATAAATGCGCGAGCCAGGGCAATGCGTTTGCGTGTACCACCAGACAGTCCCTTGGTCTGGGCGTCAGGATTCAGGCCCAGTTTTTCGATAATTGCACTGGCGCGGGCAGGGCGTGCCCAGTCTTCAGAGTCCAGGATATCGCCGCAGATATTTTCATAAACGGTTTGCGTATCGTTAAGGACGGGTTCTTGCTCAACGGTAATGACACGCAAAGAGCTCATTCTGGATATTTCGCCGTCATCGGCTTCAGTGCGGCCATCAAGAATGCGTAGCAGGGATGATTTGCCAGCGCCGTTGCGGCCGATCAGGCCGATTCTTTCGGACTCCTGGATGGTCAGGTTGGCATTGTCGAGAAGGGCATGGTGACCATATGCAAGATGAGCATTGATTAATGTAATAAGAGTTTGTGCAGCCATAGAGTAGATCAAGAAAAATATTGGATAAATGGTTTTTTTATTCTTTTGGGATAAAAGGACTTTAACACCTTTACAGGGAATAAGTCGGTTAAAATGCTTTTCTGGCAAAGTGGGCTGGGCAATCGCGGGGGT
>CAZPNE010000135.1:0-4432 GCA_964588255.1 uncultured Advenella sp.
TATGCAAAACAAGGTAAACCGCCTCATCCCATGCGCTGTCGGAGCCATGGCCAAAGGACAGCTTGGCTTGGTTGAATCGGGAGACCGCAAAGCGGATCATGTCCCGGACTGTTTTGAGTTCGTTATGAATTTTTGTCATGGAAGGCAGTTAAAGGCAAAATAATTGATTAAAGCAGAAGATGTTCTAGTGTACGATGGTAAATGTTTTTCAGGGGTTCAAGCGTGCTGATTTCAATGTTTTCATTAATTTGGTGAATACTGGCATTGATGGGACCAAACTCAATCACTTGCGGGCAAATTTTGGCAATGAAACGGCCATCTGATGTGCCGCCAGTGGTGGATAATTCTGTGCTAATACCGGTTTCGTCCAGAATGGCCCTGGCAATGGCGTTGCTTAATTCTGCCCTGGGTGTCAGGAAGGGTTCTCCACTAAGTGTCCAGGTCAGGCTATATTCTAACCCATGGCTTGTTAAGATTGTGTTAACCCGGTTTTTCAGACTCTCGGTAGTGCTGCTGGTAGAAAACCGGAAATTGAACATCAGGCTGGCCTCGCCAGGTACCACATTGCTGGCTCCGGTGCCGGCATGAAAATTGGAAATCTGGAACGTAGTGGGCGGAAAGTATTCATTGCCTTGGTCCCATTCGGTATGGGCTAACTCATCAATGGCGGCAGCACACAGGTGAATCGGATTGCGAGCCAGGTGTGGATAGGCAACATGGCCCTGTTTTCCTTTGATGGTTAACTTTCCGTTCAGGGATCCCCGTCGTCCGTTTTTAACCATATCACCCAGTTGCTTGTCGGAAGTAGGCTCACCCACAATGCAATAATCAAAGTGTTCGTTTCTTTCTTTCAACACCTCGCAAACCTTGACGGTCCCATTAACAGAAGGGCCTTCTTCGTCAGCAGTAATTAGCATGGCAATGGAGCCTTTGTGGTGGGGATATGCCAATACAAACTCTTTGGCGGCAATGACAAAGGCGGCAATTGAGCTTTTCATGTCGGCAGCCCCACGTCCGTACAAAAGGCCATTTTTTTCTGTTGGTGTAAAAGGGTCTGAGTCCCATTTTTCAAGCGGTCCTGTCGGGACGACATCGGTATGCCCGGCAAATACCAGTACCGGAGAAGCCGTGCCACGCCTGAGCCAGAGATTATCGACCTCGTCAAAGCGCATTTTTTCTGCGATAAACCCCAAAGGGGCCAGATGGGTGGAAATTAAATCCTGGCAATCCTGATCTTGCGGGGTTACCGAGGCGCGACTGATAAGATCTTTGGCCAGGTCAAGCACAGCTGTCTTCATGTTGATCAGGCCCTTAACAAGTCATTGATGCTGGTTTTGGAGCGGGTTTTTGCATCAACCCGTTTAACGATTACTGCGCAGGCAAGGCTATGGGAGCCGTCGGCAGAGGGCAGGGAACCTGGCACTACAACAGAGCCTGAAGGAATGCGGCCATAGGTGATTTCACCTGTTTCCCGGTTATAGATTTTGGTGCTTTGGGAAATAAAGACACCCATGGCTAAAACCGAGTTTTCTTCCACAATGACACCCTCAACCACTTCAGAGCGTGCGCCAATAAAACAGTTGTCTTCAATGATGGTAGGGTTGGCCTGCAGGGGCTCCAGTACACCACCTATGCCTACACCACCACTAAGGTGAACATTTTTGCCTATCTGGGCGCAGGAGCCAACGGTAGCCCAGGTATCAACCATAGTGCCTTCATCAACGTAAGCGCCAATATTCACATATGACGGCATGAGCACAACATTTTTGCCAATAAATGCGCCGCGTCTGGCAATAGCGGGTGGTACTACCCGAAAGCCGCCATTCATAAAATCCGTTGCGGTATGGTTTTGAAATTTAAGCGGAACTTTGTCATAGAACTGCATAGGGGCATGATTCATGACTTCATTGTCCTGGATACGGAAAGACAATAAAACGGCTTTCTTTAACCACTGGTTGACAACCCAGGTACCTTCTTTTTTTTCTGCCACGCGAAGGCTGCCGTTATCAAGGCCGGATAGGGCTGTTTCTATGGCCTCTCGCACTTCAGCGCTGACATTTGATAATGACAGTTCGTTACGGTTTTCCCATGCTTGTGTAATTGTGTTTTGCAATGCGCAGTTCATGATATTTTTTTCCCGGTGGGGATGTTGTGTTGGAAAATAGTGTTGAATAAATGGATTTTCACGCTGTTGTCGCAAAGGTTTAGCGGTTGTTTTTAATAAAGTCCGCAATCCGTTGCGCACCTTCAACGCATTGGTCAAGGGGGGCAACCAAAGCAATGCGAATGCGGTTCCTGCCCGGGTTGATGCCGTGGGCATCGCGTGCCAGGTAGTTGCCGGGTAAAACAGTGACGTGCTCTTGCTCATATAGGCGAAGCGTAAACTCGTCATCGGCCGTGGGCGTGCTTGCCCAAAGATAAAAAGAGGCATCCGGCATTTTTACCTCGAGGGTTTCGGCCAGAATAGGGTAAACCGCTTCAAATTTGGCTTTATACAGGGCACGGTTCTGCGCTACATGATGTTCATCATTCCAGGCGGCAATACTGGCGGCACTGAATACCGGGCTCATGGCACAGCCATGATAGGTTCTGTAAAGCAGGAATTTTTCCAGCAGGCGGGAATCACCGGCCACGAAGCCCGAACGCATGCCGGGCACATTGGATCGTTTGGATAAACTGGAAAAGCACACCAGATTCTGGTAATTGGTACGCCCTAATAACTGGGCAGCCTGCATGCCGCCAATCGGCTTATTCTCTTCTGAGAAATAGATTTCTGAATAACATTCGTCAGAGGCGATGACAAAACCATAACGGTCAGAGAGTTCAAATAGGGTTTTCCACTCCTCAAGCGGCATGACATTGCCCGCTGGGTTACCTGGGGAACATACAAACACCAATTCGGTTTTTTCCCAGACATCCGCCGTAATGCTTGACCAATTGCTGCCAAAGTTTTTTGAAGGGTCTGCATTCAGGTAGTAGGGCGTGGAGCCTGCCAGCAAGGTTGCCCCTTCGTATATTTGGTAGAACGGATTTGGGCAAATAACCAGGCTGTTCGGTCCGCCATTGATAATGGCCTGAACAAAGGAAAAAAGTGCTTCCCGTGAACCAGTGCAGGGCAATACCTGGGTTTCAATGTCGGGTGCCGGGATATCATAGCGACGGGCAATCCAGTTGGCAATGGCCTGCCGCAAAGCCGTATCTCCTTTTGTGGGGGGGTATGAAGAGAGGCCGGAAAGATTGTTTTTAATGGCTTCTTCAATCAACTTTGGCGTGGCATGCTTGGGTTCGCCAATAGACAGGTTGATGTGAGATTTGTGTGTGGGGGTGACTGCGTTGGCAAGTAAGGCCCTGAGTTTTGTGAAGGGGTAAGGTTGCAGTAAATCTAGTCTGGCATTCATGGGATTGAAATGTCCGTTTTGGTTACAGGGTTTTCGTTTTTTTTATTATGCAAGACAAATCATTTTAGCATTGGATTTGCATTGGTTTTTATTGAAAAAAAGAATATAGTCTCAATAATAGGGAATTGAAAACTGAACAGACTGTGTGGGTATGCAGTGACGTATGCACTGATAAAGATGGGTGTGTGTTTGTTTTTATATTGTTATAAATTTCTTTTGGTGCGAGCGGAGAGACTCGAACTCTCACACCTTTCGGCGCTGGAACCTAAATCCAGTGCGTCTACCAATTCCGCCACGCTCGCAACAAAGAAGGGTTAATATAATGCATTGCATCTATTTTTGGCAAGAAAAATGATGAAAATATTATGGATTTATGGGTATTATATGTTTTTTGTTGTGAAAAAATAACATATTTCCACAGTTCACTGTTACTGGTTTTGATGCTGCACTTTTTCTTGATCAATAGCAGCAGTTTCCTCTTCAAGCAGATATAAATATCGTTGATATTCAGTCTGACTTAGCCAGCTCAGGTTACTTCTGGCCCATTTTTCTGTTTCTGGTTCCTGTTGTGTTTCATGTTTTTCTTTGGCTTTTTTTTCATCCAATTCTTGATTGTTTATAACAGGCCTCATAGGTAATTTTCCGGTTTGTATAAGTGATATTGTTTTTATTAACAAGTAACAATGCTTTGCCAGTATTCATTACGTGCATCGTCATTTTAAGATACCATGAACTTTTACCATAGAAAAAGAATATTAATAAGTATAAAAATATTAATAAGCTTAAAATTGTTTTTAAAAGTTGATGTTTATTATTAAATTTTAAATAAAACTTGTATTGAATAAATAAGCGCAACAGCATACCATATCTTCAGCAACCCATAGTTCAAGGAGAGACACAATGATTGATCATGTATATAAACAAATTGAATTAACTGGATCATCCAAAACAACCATTGAGGATGCGGTGAATAATGCACTTGCCAAAGCCCATGAAACCATTAGGAATATTCAATGGTTTACCGTAACAGAAAC
>CAZPNE010000136.1:0-4381 GCA_964588255.1 uncultured Advenella sp.
AAAGAACAGGATTTGTCTGGCCTGCACCATTATGCCTGGAACAAGGATGGCTCCAGTGCCGCTTATTTTAATGGTAGCAATACAATTAAGCCCTCTATTGAACGTGATGTCAGCGGCTTGCCACTCAAGATAAATGAGTTTGATCTTATTTACGATGCCAGTCGTAAACTTCGTTTCATAGTTAAAGACAAAAAACCGATCGCCACCTATCTTTATAACGCACTCGGCCAACGAATCCTCAAGAAAACCCCAAACAGCCATACCTATTATTACTATGAAAACAATAAGTTATCTGGTGAATGGACAACTTACAAAGACAAGCACTCACGGCGTGGGCTGAATGGCAATATTGACCGCCGCTATATTTATGCCGGCAATCTGCCTGTAGCTTTCATTGAGTACGAAAAAGCAATGTTTCCCTATGAACACGCTTTCCCACATGACGCATCAGCCCACAAAGCACTACCTCCCCAACAACCTCATCTGTCAAAATTATATTTCATTCATACAGACCACATCGGCCAACCTTTCATGGTGACTGACCAAGCACAAAAAATCCACTGGCTGGCACATAACAGCCCCACTGGTAAAAGCCAAATTCTGCATGCCGATATTGAATTCAACCTACGCTTGCCTGGCCAGTATTACGACCAGGAAACCGGCTGGCATTACAACATGAATCGTTACTATGACCCGGAAGCGGGGCATTATCTTGAGCCAGATCCAATTGGACCAACAACCAATAACGATCCATTTGGCTATGCTGCCCAGCAGCCGCGCCGCTTTATTGACCCTTTAGGATTATTGCTCTTTGCTTTTGATGGGACAAATAATAATGAATATTCCCACAGTAATGTCAGTAAATTTCAACGTTTATACCGAGGAGAAAAGGGCGGTTACATTGAGGGCTCTGGTGCCCTCCCTTATTTTGATGATATGAGTACTACCATTGACCTCTTATCTGCCACTAAAACACAATTTATTATTCAAGAACAACTCAAAAAACTATTTAAGAAAATTGATCCGCACTTCTACGGAAAGAAAGAGCCCATACCTATTGTGAGGGACCCCTCCTTCATCCCTTCTTTTACTATCGACCTGGTAGGCTTTTCACGAGGAGCCACCTTTGCACTTATTTTTGCCAACTTACTTGCCGAGCATACTGATGAAAATGGCTTATTCACTTATATTTATCATGATGCAATAAACAACAACAAACTTAAAACTATACAGGCTTGCCTAGATCTGCGTTTTATTGGGCTTTTCGACAACGTTACCCAATTGGGTAGCAAAGGAAGCTCTAATCATGAAATGGATTATGATGTACCCGAAAAATGGAAATGGGTTGCACATGCCGTGGCACTACACGAGTTCAGAGAACTATTCCCAGTAACTATACTTACAGGTAGCGGTAACAATTATATTGAACAGGGTTTTATCGGAGCACACTCAGACATTGGTGGCATTGTCTGGGATAGCGATCCCAACGACCGAAATAACCCTAGACCTGGGCAATATAGCGATCTGGGTGATATTGCCCTAGCCTGGATACACTGGCAAGCTACACAAGCAGGCGTTTCATTAGATCCACTTGATTTCTACAAAGATTATGCTTACTACCCAGAAAATCTGCAACGAGTAGACAACCCTTTCATGCATGGCACACCCGATAACGGTGGCACCACCCCACTTCGGGACAGGCACGTTCAAACGGCAGGCAACAACGAAAGAAACCTATGGCAGAAAGATCACCACACCATTGGTAAAACGATAAGGGAAGAATTAGAGCCATTCATTCGCCGCATTGATAAACACCCCGACACACCCGGACGTTTTGGTCCTTCTCATCGCATCGTAGGAGAAATAGATGTCCCTGCCTATAAACAATGGCTTAAACAAAAATTAAACTGGGATGCCCCTTTCTAGCAACAACACGAAAACCAATCATCGGACTCATCAGACGTTGTAACACCGGGCTTAATCTGGGTACGCAGATAATACGCATGCGTTTTCTCGGGTTTCCACAATACCGAAAGGCCTGCAGCCTGGGTACAAAACACTTGCCATATCCGCACCCGCCTCCAGCGCTAAAGGAAACAAGGTAACAACGATCTGGCCGTTAAAAACGGCCAATATGCTATGATTATGGCAATTTTCCAGATTCATTGAACAGGCCGGTTTAATAACATTTGCACCCATGTGCTTCAAGCGTGACACATTCACCAGGCAGCGGGTGCAAGCGGCTTTTTTACCACTTTTTTATACAGTCAATTCCTATGCTCCCAGAGCTACAACAACAAATCCAGGCCGCGCTGGCCACCGCTGTTGAAGGCATTCTGCCCGGCAGCAACCCGGTTATCAAACTGGAACGCCCCAAACAGCCCGAACATGGCGATATTGCCACCAACGTTGCCATGCAACTGGCCAAGCCCAACAAACGCAATCCGCGTGAACTGGCGCAGGAAATCGTGAATGCCCTGTTGGGTAACGAAAGCACGAAGTCTTTTCTGGCTGCGGCCGAAATTGCCGGTCCGGGTTTTATCAACCTGCGACTTACCCAAGCCACCCACCAGGCGGTGGCCAATGTCATTGCGGAACAGGGGAGTGCTTATGGCAATGCCGCCAGCAATGGGGAAAGTGTTATTGTTGAATTCGTTTCCGCCAACCCCACCGGCCCGCTGCACGTTGGGCACGCCCGCCAGGCAGCGCTGGGTGACTGCATTTGCCGCCTGTTTGCCGCCAGTGGTTCTAAGGTACACCGCGAGTTCTACTACAACGATGCCGGCAACCAGATCAACAACCTGACCATCAGCGTCCATGCCCATGCCAGGGGCATTACCCCCGAATCAGAGGCATACCCTGCCGATGGCTACCGTGGTGACTACATTGCCGATATTGCCCGCGACTTCCTGGCTAAAAAATCGGTTGAAGCCGATGGCAAAACCGTTACCGCTTCCGGCGATATCAACAACATGGACGATATCCGCCATTTTGCCGTGGCCTACCTGCGCCATGAACAGGATCTGGACTTGCAGGCATTCAACCTGCAGTTCGACAATTATTATCTGGAAAGCTCTTTGTACAGCGATGGCAAAGTGGCTGAAACGGTACAAAAACTAATTGAAAGCGGCCATACCTACGAGCATGAAAACGCGCTGTGGCTGAAAACCACCGAACTGGGTACGGGCGATGACAAAGACCGCGTCATGCGCAAGTCCGATGGCGGCTATACTTATTTTGTACCCGATGTGGCCTACCATGTCACCAAATGGCAGCGTGGATTCAACCATGCCGTCAATATCCAGGGCAGCGATCACCATGGTACGGTAGCCCGCGTGCGAGCCGGCCTGCAGGCCCTGAACATGGGTATCCCCAAAGACTACCCCGCCTATATCCTGCATAAAATGGTCAAAGTCATGCGCGGTGGCCAGGAAGTCAAGATTTCCAAACGGGCTGGCAGTTACGTCACCATGCGTGACCTGATCGAATGGGTTGGGCAAGACGCCGTGCGCTTTTTCCTGATCCAGCGCCGTGCCGATACCGAGTTCGTTTTTGACATTGACCTGGCGCTGGCCAAGGGTGAAGAGAACCCGGTGTATTACGTACAATACGCGCATGCCAGAATTTGCAAGATTTTACGTGACTCTACCGACATGCTGGGTTATCTTAAAGATGCGGATGTTTCCCTGCTAACGGCACCCAGTGAAATCACCCTGCTGCGCCGCCTGGCAGAGCTACCCAACATGATTCAGTTGGCCGCAAAAGAGCTTGCGCCCCACCACATTGCCTTCTGGCTGCTAGACTGCGCCGCGGACTTCCATTCATGGTACAACGCCGAACGCATTATGGTAGAAGACCAGGCCCTTAAACTGGCTCGTTTGCGCCTGGCCGACAGCACCCGTCAGGTCATTGCAAACGCACTTAACCTGCTTGGGGTTTCCGCTCCAGAAAAAATGTAATATGGCAAAAAGACGTACTACCCGATCCTCACCTTCCAGGTCCAGAAGCAGCAGCAATAGCAGCAGTTCGTTCTCGTCAATCCTGACAGGACTTATTATTGGCCTTACCATTGCCGCGATTGCCGCCTTCATGCTTACCCGCACACCGGTACCACTCAGGGACAATTCGGGCAATACGTCTTCTTCCGGCATCAAAATGCCCGGCACCTCATCATCAACGGTGGGCAGCATGTCGGCAGGCAAGCAGCCTTTAATAGACCCTAACGCCTGGCTCAGCAATGATGGCCGCATCACCAGCCCGCAAAACGCCCCCACAGGCACGGGCAATCTGCCACCTCTTCGTCCGTTAACCCAGGCAGAGCCTGTAAAAACACCGCCATCGGGCGTGTCACAAGACCAGATTGGCTCATTAATCAATCAGT
>CAZPNE010000137.1:0-4317 GCA_964588255.1 uncultured Advenella sp.
CTGTCGGTGTGGGCATAGCCCGTGCTGTTCCAGGGAAAACCGGTAAATATGAAGCTGCGTAACCATTCTGACAGCGCCATGCAGCCTGCCCAGACAAGTATAAAGCTGGCAATCGTATCGCGTGACAGGTAGCGGGTGACGCTGGCGGCAAGAATGGGGTAAAGGCTTAAGTAGGCGGATAGCAGGAAGACGGCGGTGGCGGCAAGTGGCGCCGCCAGTGCACCGTAGGTATTCATGCTGATGAATAGCCAGTAAATGCCCACGCAGAAATTGCTGATGCTGAACCAGGCCGCGTGCCAGGCTGCCTGACGTACGCTACCTGCCCTGAGGATATACCAGGCCAGGATGCTCAGGGTGAGGATTTGTGTTGATGACAGGCTCCATGCAGGAAGCGGGGAAGCGGAAAAACTCAGGGCATGCAAGGCGCCCGCTGCAAGCAATAAAAGCCGGAGCATCATGGTTTAATTGTCTTTATTGGAAACCGTGGAGGGTGTGGAGCGTTTGACATGTAGCCATAAGGCACGTCGTGCATCGGCGCGCAAGACCCGGAACCTTAGGTTTTCATGGTCATGCGTGTCTCCACGTTGGGGAATGTGATCCAGTTCAGCGGCCAGCCAGCCACCAATGGTGTCATATTCATCTTCGGGAATATGGCTGTTGATGGTTTGGTTGAAGTCGCTGATATCGGTGATGGCCATGACCCGCCAGGCATTTTCCGATTCGGGGAAAATGGTTTGTTCGGCCTCTTCATCGTATTCGTCTTCAATATCACCCACGATTTGCTCAAGGACATCTTCCATGGTGATAAGGCCGGTTATGCTGCCGTATTCATCAATGGCGATGGCAAGATGATTGCGGTTTTCCTTGAAGTCACGCAACAGTTGATTGAGTTTTTTTGTCTCGGGCACAAAATAGGCAGGCCGGATCAGGTCGCGGATACCCAGGTTTGGGTCGCTGAAAAAACGCAGTAAGTCTTTGGCCAGCAGGATGCCGATAATGTTATCACGCTCATTTTCATAGACAGGAAAACGCGAGTGTGCCGTATCAATAATGATGGGCAGGAGATCCTGCAGGGATTGCGAGGTATCAAGCATGTCTATGCGTGAGCGGGGCACCATGATGTCGCTGACGTTTTTTTCGGTTACCGAAATGGAGCCCAGGATCATCGTGTAGGAATCGTCATCAAGGATTTCCCTGTCATGTGCGGCGCACAGGATTTCCTGGATGTCCTCACGGTCTTCGGGCTCGCTTTGGCCAATAAGGGTTTTAAAACGCTGCAATAAAGAGCGCGTGGCGGATTTTTTGGCTGACTTTGTCTCTGGGTCAGCCTCTTTGGAAGGGTATGGGTCTGTTGACATCTCTGGACGTCTAGTTAATGGGAATTCAAGCATAACTCAAAATTATTCAGTTTTGATGAAATTTCGGCTTGTTCATTGAAAATGCCTGGATTCCCCCTTAATCGTGCTTATTTCTGCGGATTATTAACGTTCCAGGTAAGGGTTTTCGATATGTAAACGCGTCAGGATGGCAATTTCCATGGCTTCCATGTGCTCGGCTTCATCGTTGCTGATATGGTCGTAGCCCAGGGCGTGAAGGGTGCCGTGTACGACCAGGTGGGCGGCATGGTGTTTCAACGGTTTGCCCTGTTCGGCGGCTTCTTTTTCCAGTACCTCAAGGCACAGGATGATGTCACCGCGGGCCGTGCCTTCCGGGTCGACACCGTATTCAAAGGTCAGGACATTGGTGGCGTAATCTTTGTTGCGGTAGCTGGCATTCAGGGAGCGGCCTTCATCGGCGTCTACCAGGCGCAGGGTCAGTTCGGCACGCTGGAATTCATCGGGGCAGTCTTGCCAGGCGGCCTGCACCGCTTTCAGGGCCCAGCTGCGCAGTTGCTGGCGGGACAGTTCCGGTACTTCAACTGCATATTGAACAGTAAAGCTAAGGGTAGGTTCTTGCATGATGGCTTAACGGTAATGGGGTTGACGTGAGGTTTGGTCCGGTGCCGCTTCTGATTCGTCGTAAGCATCAATAATGCGCGCCACCAGCGGATGACGAACCACGTCTTTGCTGGAAAAACGGGAAAAAGCAATGCCTTCGACCGATTGTAAAACCTGCAAGGCATGGGATAAACCGCTTTTTTGCCCTTTGGGCAGGTCAACCTGTGACGGGTCACCGGTAATAATGGCCTTGCTGCCAAAACCGATCCGGGTCAGGAACATTTTCATCTGTTCCGGCGTGGTGTTCTGGGCTTCATCAAGAATGACAAAGGCATGGTTCAGGGTGCGACCGCGCATATAGGCCAGCGGTGCGATTTCAATGGTTTGCTTTTCGAACAGGCGCTGCACTTTTTCAAAGCCCATCAGGTCGTAAAGTGCGTCATACAAGGGTCGCAGGTACGGGTCTACTTTTTGTGCCAGGTCACCGGGCAGGAAACCCAGGCGTTCGCCGGCCTCTACCGCGGGGCGGGTCAGGATGATGCGCTGGACATTTTCACGTTCAAGGGAATCAATCGCGCAAGCCACGGCCAGCCAGGTTTTACCGGTGCCGGCCGGGCCTGTACCAAAGGTGATGTCATTACGCAGGACATTGTTCAGGTACTGGCGCTGGCTGGGTGTTCTGGGCCGCAGGTCGCTGCGTCGTGTACGCAGGATGATGGTTTCGCTTTCATCGTCCAGGGGGGGCAGGTCGTCCTCGTCCTGCTCCTCGGGGCGGACTGATGAAGCAGGGGGGGCTTTGTGGGGAGAGGCTTTTTGCTCTACCAGGCCCAGCTGGATATCATCAATGGACAGGTCTTTATGGCGGGCTCGCCGATGAAAAATCTCAATGCTATTGCCCGCTTTCAGGGCCTGCTCACCCTCAAGGGTAATGCGGCTGCCGTTACGGCCCAGTTTGACGCCCCAGGCCTGGGCAATTTGCCGCAGGTTTTCATCAAGGGGGCCGCACAGATTGGCCAATTGCATGTTGTCACCATCAAGGGTGATGATGACGGGCTGGTTGCGTTTGACGGCCATTAGCTAACCTGTTCGCTAGTTACCACCTCGCCGCGCAGCGAGTTGGTGTAGACATCGGTAATGCGTACATTGACGATTTGGCCGATGAGGCGTTTGGAGGCGGCAAAATTGACGATCCGGTTGTTTTCAGTGCGTCCGGTCAGTTCGTCTTTATCGCGGCGTGATTCACCCTCGACCAGTACCGGCTGAACCGTGTGCAGCATGGTGTGGCTGATGGCCTTGGCCTGTTTGGTGATTTGGGCTTGCAGGCGTTGCAGTCGCTTGAGCTTGACGTCGTAGGGCGTGTCATCATGCAGGTCGGCGGCTGGGGTACCTGGGCGGCGTGAATAGATGAAGGAAAATGAAGTATCAAAATTGACGTCTTCGATCAGCTTCATGGTGGTTTCGAAGTCGGCATCGGTTTCACCGGGAAAACCCACGATGAAATCGGAAGACAGGGTCATGCCCGGGCGGGCTGCGTACAGTTTACGGGCAAGCGCCTTGAATTCAAGCCCGGTATAACCACGTTTCATGGCAGCCAGGATACGGTCGCTACCGGTCTGGATAGGCAGATGCAGGAAAGGCACCAGTTTGGGCAGGGCACCGTGTGCTTCAATTAAGCGGTTAGTCATTTCCTTGGGGTGAGACGTGGTATAGCGGATGCGTTCAATGCCCGGAATTTCATGGACATATTCAAGCAACATGGCAAAGTCGGCGATTTCACCACTGTCTCCCATGGTGCCACGGTAGGCATTGACGTTCTGTCCCAGCAGGTTGACTTCTTTTACCCCCTGGTCTGCCAGGTCGGCCACTTCTTGCAAGACGTCTTCAAACGGACGGGAAATCTCTTCGCCTCGGGTATAGGGAACCACACAAAAACTGCAGTATTTGCTACAGCCTTCCATGATGGACACGAAAGCAGATGGACCGTCAACGCGGGCGGGCGGCAGGGAATCGAATTTTTCAATTTCGGGGAAGCTGATGTCAACTTGTGAGCGGCCGGTTTCTTTTCTTTTGTTAATCAGGTCTGGCAGGCGGTGCAGGGTCTGGGGACCAAAAACGACGTCCACATAGGGGGCACGGCGAATAATGGTGGCCCCTTCCTGGCTGGCCACGCAACCACCCACGCCAATGACCAGGTTTGGTTTTTTCTGTTTGAGCTGATTGGCGCGTCCAAGATCTGAAAAGACCTTTTCCTGGGCTTTCTCACGGATTGAACAGGTGTTGAACAGGATGACGTCGGCATCTTCCGGGTCGCTGGTCAATTCCAGGCCCTGGTTTTCACGCAGGACATCGGCCATTTTGTCTGAGTCATATTCATTCATCT
>CAZPNE010000138.1:0-4246 GCA_964588255.1 uncultured Advenella sp.
TTTGCTATTCATCATCATTCGAAACATTTGTTTGTTACCTTTATACAAAACACAAAACTTGCGGTATTTGTTGAAAAATATAGATGCATGGGCCCCTGGGTATGATGGTCCGGGTGACAATGAGCGGCAGGGGGATTGCAAATATAAATTGGACAGTGCTAATTATATGATTTGCTGGGCAATTTTTTTGTCTGACAGGCACGTGGACAGAAAATTTTCAGGTAAATGGGTGTTAGTTAAAAAAACCGGGTAGATGGAATGTCCACCTACCCGGTTTTTTGTTTAGCAGTTTGTTTGAAGGTCATGATCAGGCCAGAAACGGCCTGATCTGCCTGTCAACTTAAGCTTCGGCGTTGCCATTGGCTTTTAGTTTACGGCTGGCAAAGAATTTACCCAGCGCAACGATAGTTACCGCACCAATCACTTCAGCGGTCAGTTTCAGTGTGCCCGAAGGCTCGCCAATTTTTTCTACAATGAAAATATCGGTTAACAGCATGCCACCGGCAATCCAGCCCAGTAAAGCGGCGCCCAGGGTAATGACCCATGGGAATTTATCGATCAGTTTCAAGACGATAGTGCTACCCCAGATAATGATAGGTACACTTACGACCAGACCAAAGATAACCAGGCCAAGCTGGTGATCGGGGTTGGCGGTTTGTGCGGCACCGGCAATGGCGATCACGTTGTCCAGACTCATGACGAAGTCAGCCACAATAATGGTTTTAACGGCAGACATAATAGAGACGCTACCTTCAATATTGCCGTGGGCATCCTCTTCAGGAATCAGCAGTTTCACGCCTACCCACACCAGCAGTAAGGCACCGACAATTTTCAGGAATGGGATACTCAGTAAGGTTAGCGCAAAGGCAATCAGGACAACCCGCAGGCCGATGGCACCGGCGGTACCCCATAAAATGCCTTGCATGCGTTGTTTTTTGGGCAGGTTGCGGCAAGCCAGGGCAATAACCACGGCATTGTCACCACCCAGCAAAATATCAATCAGAATGATCTGAAAGATGGCAGCCCAGCTAAGCGTTTGTAAAAATTCAAGCATCAGTTACCCTTTGAAATAACAGAAATTGGAAAGAGAAACGGATCTGGCTTGAGTCTGTTCGTGCAGTATCCAGATAGATAAGGAGAATATGCCGCACAAAAAAACAAAAAGGCCTGATCCATTAGGACACAGGCCATCTTTAATAAGAGAAGATGCACCTTGCCCGTAATGGCAAGGTCTTGCTTGCAACAGTTGGTCTGTTGCCCGGGCACCGGACGTTTGCTTAACAGGCAAACAATCGAAATGACGATGCGGCGGAATAAAGCTACTCCCCTTGATTGGCGTAATTATATGGGATACTTGAGCGAAGTCAAGAAAAAAATTTGTGAGCTATGGTAAACCCCAGTATTGGTAAAATAGGGAAATGTTTAATACAGGCCTTGCCTGATGCCTACCCGGAGAAAATGATGAGTCAGCTTAAAACCGATATTGGGACCTTACTGGACAAGGTCCGCGCCAGTACGCCGCTGGTTCATCATATAACTAACTATGTCACGGTGAATGACTGCGCCAACATGACCCTGGCAATTGGGGCCTCTCCGGTCATGGCGGACAGCATTCATGAAGTCAGGGATATGGTTTCAATTGCCTCTGCCCTAGTTATTAATACGGGGACCTTGAATGAGGCAACGGTGGTTTCCATGCAGGCAGCCGCAAAACAGGCCAATGCAAAAGGCATCCCGCTGGTGCTGGATCCGGTTGGGGCGGGCGCCACCCCTTACCGGACTGAAACGGTACATCAATTGCTGCAGCAGGCCAGTTTTTCTGTTATTCGTGGCAATCTGTCAGAAATACGGGTATTGGCCGGATTGGATGAACAAACCAGGGGGGTTGATGCGGCCACTGTTTTTAATGCGGGCAGTGACAGACTGGCCATGCAGGCATTTGCAAAAGACATGGCCAGAAAACTGGATGCCACGATTGCCATTACCGGTGCCGTGGATGTTGTTTCCGATGGTGTACGAGTGTGTTTTATAGAAAATGGCCGTCCCGAAATGTCCCGTGTCACTGGGACGGGTTGCATGTGCAGTGCTTTGGTGGGGGCATTTTTATCGGTAACAGACGACTCCTTTCTGGCTGCAGTTGCCGCGGTGGCTGGCATGGGGATTGCCGGGGAAATAGCCCATGAAAACCTGCAAAAACCAGAAGGCAATGCCAGCTATCGCAACCGGATCATTGACGCTGTTTATCATTTGACTGCGGAACAGATTACGGAAAAGGGTCGTCTACAAGAGTGACATCTAAGTTGTGCTAAAGTTTTCAGAATGTGATTGAAAAACCACCATCAACGGCAAGTGTTTGTCCATTGACATAAGATGCTGCTGGAGAAGACAGGAACAATGCAGGGCCCACTATTTCCATAGGATTGCCCCAACGCTGCAAGGGGTTTCTTTCCTGCATTTTGGTAATGTTTCCTGTTTCCTGGGTAAGCTTTTCGTTAAACTCGGTAGTAAAGGTGCCAGGTGCTATTGCATTGCTAATAATGCCATCACGTCCAAACTCTACGGCAATGGCACGGGTCATGGTATTAAGCGCCTGTTTGGTAATGGGATAGGCAAAATCACCAAAACGAATCAGTTGTCCTGCAATTGAACTGATGGTCACTATCCGTCCATATTTATGGGTTCTCATTAATTCTATGGCATGTCGTGAAATACGAATATTGGCCAGGATATTGGTTTGGACTATCTCTTCAAGCTCAAGAGGACTTAAGTCACTAAGTGTTTTGCGGTTCCGGATGCTGGCGTTATTTACTAGTATGTCCAGACGACCGTATTGCTGTTTGATCTTGGAAAACACATTTTCACATTTTTTCTGGTCATTAATATCGAAACTGACCCAGCTGGTATCAAGGCCTGCTTCGATCAGGGTTAGGGCTGTCTCTCTGGCTTTGTCTTCGTTCCTGCTGTGAACAATAATACGTGCACCAGCTTTGCCAAGCCCTTGTGCGATTTGATACCCTAGCCCCTGGGTGGAGCCAGTGACCAGTGCGACTTGCCCATTTAATGAAAACAAGTTCTTAACGTTATTCATTGAGGTGTTTTCCTGTTTTTGCTGTTATAGGATTAGTCTTTATAACCTGGTGTACGGCGATCCAGATAACGCAGCATTGCAGGCCATTCCATTAATCCAAATGGCCTTCTGACAGTAGGTTGATAAAGGTGATGGGTTCGATTAATAATCGCTTCTGAAGGCATGATCAGTTTGCTGCCGCTGGATAAGGCATCAACCTGAACCCGGCAGGCCATTTCAAGCCAGTACATGGCATTGAAGGCTTCGGCAATGGATGCGGAAGCCACTAATAAACCATGATTGCGCAGTATCATGGCATCCTGGCTGCCCAAATCCTCAATCAGGCGAACCTGTTCATCCATTTCAATGGCGACACTTTCGTAATCATGATAGGTAATGTCTTTAAAACGCATGGAGGTTTGAGTAATGGGCAATAGGCCACAAGCCATGGCAGAAACGGCCATGCCTGCGCGAGTATGAGTATGGATAACGCAGCTGACATCGTGGCGAGCACCATGTACAGCACTGTGAATCACATAGCCGGCCTGATTGATGTTCAGCTCTTCACCGTGAGGATTGTGTAACACATCGTCTTTGATGTTGATTTTGATCAGACTGGATGCAGTAATTTCTTCATACATGTAACCGTAGGGGTTAATAAGGATTTCATCTTCTGTGCCTGGTATGCGGGCAGTGATATGGTTGTAAATTAAGTCGCTCATGCCAAACAAAGGCATGAGTCGATAACATGCGGCCAAATTGACCCGGGTTTCCCATTCTTCTTCGCTGTAATTCATTGTTTTTCAATTCCTGCTGTTTTAACCAGATTTCCCCATGTTTCATAGTTTTCTTTAACCATTTTGGCAAAAGCCTGTGGTGATTCGCTACTTACAACTTCTGAGCCCAGTGCAGTCAGCTTTTTTCTGGTTTCCGGATCATTTAACGACTCATTTAAGGTGATATGTAGTTTTTGAATGATCTCCTGGGACGTTCCTTTTGGGGCAAAAAAACCAAGCCATGCGCCCATGTTGAAGTTGGGAATACCCTGTTCTTCGATGGTGGGGATGTCGGGTGCCAATTCTGCCCGCTTGTTGACGCTGACTGCCAGAGCGTTCAAACGACCTGTTTTTACATGGGGAAGAGCTGAGACAACGGTGTCGAACGTCATATCCACATTAC
>CAZPNE010000139.1:0-4245 GCA_964588255.1 uncultured Advenella sp.
AGCGCAAAGCCGACCCCCAGAGCAATGAACATCAAGCCCGACCAGAAGTCCTGTTGATTCTTAATGTGCATATCTTAAAACCTTAGTTACTTAGTTAAATAGATAAAGTGTGTGAGATTTATAATGGACTGAGCAAAAAAGCGGATGAGACGTTCATCCGCTTTTGAAAGAGCAGGCGGGTTTACTGCAATTGGATATTGCCTTTTTCTACCACTTCTTTAGCCCAGTCATACTGCTGCTTGATTTCTTTGGCAAATTCTTCAGGCGTGTTGCCTGAAGGGAATGCACCCTGTTTTTCCAGGGCAGTAACCACGGCAGGGTCTTTCAATGCTTCGGCTGCCGCTTTATGCAGGGTGGCAATAACATCTTCGGGTGTACCGGCAGGCGCCAACAGGCCATACCATACTGGCTGGTTTAATTCAGGATAACCCAGTTCTTTAAAGGTAGGAACATCTTTCATGCTGTCCAGACGCTCTTCCCAGGCAATGGCCAGGGGCCGAAGGTTCTTGGCTTGGATTTGCGGGAAAGAAGAGGGCAGATTGTCAAACAGGATGGCAATTTGTCCACCAACAGCATCGGTAACGGCTGGGCCTGAACCGCGATAGGGAACGTGAACGATATCGGTTTTGGTAGACAGACGGAACGCTTCGCCAAACAGGTGCAGTACGCTGCAGGTGCCAGAGGAGCCGTAAGAGTACTTATTGGGGTTAGCAGTGATTTCGGCCAGGAAAGCCTTGAAATCGTTGCCAGGGAATTTGGGGTTGACTTCAAGAACGTTGGGAACGTTGGCGAAGTTGGTAATCGGTGCAAAATCTTTCAGTGCATCGTAACCCAGTCCTTCGGGTTTGCAGGCGGGGTTCACGCCGAGGGTTGAAACGGTAGCAATGGAAAGCGTATAGCCATCGGGTTTGGCGCGGGCGGCTTCAGAGGCGCCAATCGCACCACCGGCCCCGGCTTTGTTTTCAACCACCATGGGTTCGCCCAGGATGTCACTCATTTTGGCTGTAACGACACGGGTTACGATGTCGGTAGAGCCGCCGGGGGCAAAAGGAACAATAACGCGAATGGGCTTGGTTGGAAAGTCAGCCGCGTATGAGGTGCCAGTTATAACGGCGGCAGCACTCAATGCTACAGCTAGGAAGGATTTCTTCATATAAATTCCTTGACAATTTGTAAATGCTATTTCGAAAGATATGCTTATAAAAATAATCTATTTCGATGTAGGGCAAATAATAGTAAGAACAAGCGGAGCCTTGCAAGCACAAATATAATAAATAAGGGTAATTGCCTAGGGATTTGTAAGTTGCTTGCAAGGTTGAGAGGGCATTTGTAACTATTGGCTTTTACTTTGTTTTGCAGTGAAAAAATGTGATAGTTCCCCTACAATGCCTTTTCGGAAAGCCATTACGCAGATAATAAAGATCAGTCCCATGACGATGGTAACCGACTCGCCCAGGGATGAAAACCACTGCATACCGGTCGTATCGGCAATCATGCGGCCGAAATCGCCAATTTTGTTTTCGAGCATGACGACAATGAAAGCGCCAATGACCGGACCTGTAAAGGTACCCACGCCACCAATCAGGGTCATTAATACAACCATACCCGACATTTGCCACATGGCATCGGACAGGGTGGCAGAAACGAACACCAGTGTTTTGGTGGAACCGGCCAGGCCGGCAATGGCGGCAGACAGGACAAAGGCCAGCAGTTTGTATTTGTCCACATCATAGCCAAGGGAAATGGCACGGGGTTCGTTTTCCTTGATGGCCTTCAATACCTGGCCAAAAGGCGAGTTGACGGTTCTCCAACAGATGAAATAACCAATCATGAAGATGCCAACGACCATATAGTAGAGATTCAGGTCGTTCTTCAAGTCTAGCAGGCCGAACAGATGTCCTCGGGGTACGCCTTGCAGACCATCTTCACCACCGGTGAAAGGAGCCTGCAGGAAGAAAAAGAAAACCATCTGTGACATGGCCAGCGTAATCATGGTGAAGTAAATACCACTGCGACGGATCGCCAGGCCTCCGATAACGAAACCCAGCATGGCAGAAATCAACACACCATATAAAATGCCCAGTTCAGGGGAAAGTCCCCACATTTTGATGGCATGGCCCGATGCATAGGCAGCACTGCCCAGGAAGGCTGCGTGACCGAAAGAGAGCAGGCCAACGTATCCGAGAAGCAGGTTGAAGGCGCATGCAAACAGGGCATAGCACAGGATTTTCATGACGAAAATGGGGTATATGCCGAACGAAGGCAATAAGGCTGCCACAATGGCAAATAATGCATAGCCAAGGATTTGTCGGTTCATTTTTCTTTCCCAAAAAGTCCGGCAGGGCGGAGTAATAAAACAATGGCCATAATAATAAAGACGACCGTGCTGGAGGCTTCTGGCCAGAATACTTTGGTCAGTCCTTCAATAACGCCCAGGCCCAGACCGGTCACGATAGAGCCCATGATAGAGCCCATGCCGCCGATAACGACCACTGCAAACACGACAATAATCAGGTTGGCGCCCATGAGGGGTGAAACTTGCAGTACGGGTGCCGCCAGAACACCGGCAAAACCGGCCAGGGCAACACCAAAGCCATAGGTCAGGGTAATCATGAGGGGGACGTTAATACCGAATGCCTCAACCAGCTTGGGGTTTTCGGTACCGGCACGCAACAATGAACCAAGACGTGTTTTTTCAATCATGAACCAGGTGAACAGGCAAACAATGACGGATGCCAGGACAATCCAGCCACGATAAATAGGCAGGATCATGAAGCCCAGGTTGACGGCGCCGCGCAGGCTGTCGGGGGTTGGGTAGGGTTGGCCGGAAACACCATAAAAGCTGCGGAAAATGCCTTCGATCATCAGGGCAATACCAAAGGTAAGCAAAAGCCCGTAAAGGTGATCAAGTTTGTATAAATGGCGTAGCAGCAGGCGCTCGATAATCATGCCGAAAATACCCACCAGAATGGGGGCGACAATAAGCATGACCCAGTAATTAAGGCCCATGTATTGCATGCCCATCCAGGCCAGGAATGCGCCAAGCATGTATAAAGCGCCATGGGCGAAGTTGATGACATTGAGAAGACCGAAAATGACGGCCAGACCCAATGAGAGAATTGCATAAAAAGAACCGTTTACAAGGCCCAGTAGAATCTGGCCAAGAAAGGCTTGAATGGGGATGCCGAAAATTTCAATCATAATGCATAACGTTCAGTTTATTTATTGACAACATTTTTTTAACTGGAGTTAAGGAACAGCCCCGCATGGCGCTGTTCCCGACTACATGGCTTATATAAAATGCGATTTACAGTTTGCAGGTGGATTCGCTTGCCGGACCATAGGCTTTTTCGCCTGGGATTTTTTCAACCACGTTGTAGTAATCCCATGGGGCTTTGGATTCTTCGGGTGTTTTGACCTGCATCAGGTACATGTCGTGAACCATCAAGCCATCTTTGCGAACGGTGGCATCCTTGGCGAAGAAGTTGTTAATGGTATTGGATTTGAACCATTTCATGATGGCCTCACCATCATCGGTGCCGATTTCCTTAACGGCATTCAGGTAGGTTTCGGCGGCGGTATAGTCGGCAGCCTGAACGAATGAAGGTTTGCGCTTGATGCGTTCCTCGAATTTGGCTGCCCATGCGCGTGATGCATCATCCTGGTTCCAGTACCAGGGAGCGGTCAGGTACAGTCCCTGTGTGGCTTTCAGGCCTAGTGCATGTACATCGTTAATGAATACAAGCAAACCGGCCGGTTTCATGGCGGGGGTTACGCCAAATTCACTGGCGGCCTTGATAGAGTTGATGAAGTCGCCACCCGCATTGGCCAGGCCCAGGATTTCGGCGCCAGAGGTTTGGGCCTGCAGCATGTAAGAAGAAAAGTCGGTGGTGCTTAATGGCACACGAACCGTGCCCTTGATGGTGCCACCGGCAGCTTTCACGACATTGATGGTGTCCTGTTCAAGGGAATGACCGAAAGCGTAATCGGCGGTGATGAAGAACCAGGTTTTGCCACCCTGGTTGTAGACGGCAGCACCGGTTACGTTGGCCAGTGCTTTGGTGTTATAGGCATAGTGAATGGTAAAAGGGGTGCAATGGGTGGTGGTAAGCGCAGTAGAGCCGGCGCCAATCGAGATATAGGGTTTTTTCTTTTCAGCGGCAACGGCAGCGGAAGCCAGGGCAGTGGCCGAGTTTGTGCCACCAATAATCAGGTCAACTTTGTCCTGGTCGATCCATTCGCGGA
>CAZPNE010000140.1:0-4061 GCA_964588255.1 uncultured Advenella sp.
TTATTGATGATATTGTGGCTGTGCTGATTATTGCCGTGTTTTATTCTGGCGGCCTTGATTACAGTGGCTTGCTGATTGCGGCACTGGGAATCATGATGGTGCTTGGACTGCAGATGATTGGCACCACTTCTGCTTATGCATATGTGTTGCCTGGTGCTGTCTTATGGATAGGTGTGCTGCAAACGGGGGCGCATCCAACTCTGGCAGGTGTTGTTTTGGGTCTGATGACGCCGGTATTGTCCGGTCGCCTGAAAGAGCCGCCTTTAATGCTGGCGTCAGAGGCCATTAATACGTTTTCTCAACTCAATAAACAAGACGCCTCACCCAATCACCTTGCTGAACCTGTGAGGCAGCTTAAACGTGCCCAGCGTGAGTTGATGGCGCCGGTAACACGCGTTCAAATGGCCTTGCATCCGTGGGTGGCTTATGGGGTGATGCCATTGTTTGCGCTGGCCAATGCAGGGGTTACCCTGGATGGGGTGGATTTGGCAATGGGTGGTTCACAATCGGTTTTGTTTGGTATATTGGTTGCATTGGTGATTGGCAAGCCGTTAGGCGTGATTGCCGCCAGTTGGCTTGTTGTCCGTTTGGGCTGGTGTGTGCTGCCGCCAGGTTTGAATTGGGGAGGAATAAGTCTTGTTGGTTTGCTGGCCGGAATCGGTTTTACCATGTCGATTTTTATTGCCACGCTTGGGCTGGCGGATCCCAACCTGCTTGGGGCAGCAAAGCTTGGCGTATTGTTAGCTTCCCTGACAGCAGCTATAGTTGGCTTGAGTTGGGGGTACATCTACAGGAAGAGGGTATAGGTCAATCTCTGGCTTATGCAAGTCAAGTCTACATGAGTGACTTGCATTACCTGAATATGCCAATCTACGCCATTTTCCGTAAAGTCAGGATTTGCTCACTGCGGCCAAAGGGGCCATGGGTGTCATGCAGTACCGAACTGGTCAGTCCAATCCCGTCTTCGCCATATTGCTGCACCGTTTCCAGGCCCAGCCATTGGCCGGTGGGGTATCGGTGCATATGAATTTGCAGGTCCAGGTTGGGAAACGCCCAGGAAAATTCGCCGTCCTGTCTGGGAACAATGCCGTTGGCGGTATCTACCATGCCAATTAAATGGGCGAAGGGGCTGGTAGTTTGCCCTTCAACCATATCCAGATTATTGTTTAACCATACAATGCCTTTACCGGTACGATTGTTTTCATCTGCCCTGGTTTCAAGACTGTGAATATAGCCGCCTGGCCAGCGCTTAAGGCCTGTCCAAAGCGGGTAGGTTTCAGGGTGAAGGATTGCCGGGTCTTCAAGCCCGCCAATGTGTTTGCTGTCTTGCATTGCCATGCGCCAGGCTCGGGCAACAATGCAGGTTTTGCCATTGGCCTGCATGTCGGATTCAAGCAGTTCGATGGTTTTGCCAGCGCGGATAATGCGGGTTGTAATACTGAATTCGCCAAAATGGATCAAACCGAAAATATCAAAACTGATACGGCCTATCCGCATGTCGGCATGCGGTGCAAACTGTTCAAGTTCCGCTGCCATGACACCGCTGGCCGGTGCCATATGTTGTTCGTGCGGGTTCCAGGCCCCCTGGGCGTGTATGGTTGAGCAATATTGGGTAGTTACCGATCCATCCGGGTTAGCGGCTCTTTCCAGAAATTGATAATAAGCAGGCATGGGTTTCCTCTTGATGCGTGTCTCCTGGCCAAAGCAGCAATGCCTGGCAAGGTGTTTTTGTTTTGTACCGGTTTTTTAATTCGGTTTAGGTGTTATGCTGTGCAAGTATGGTACCAAAAATGCGCGCGGAATATCAATGAAGTGACAACGGCCGTTTTTGGCGGCTAGACCCGTACTGGCAATAGCATGCACCGTGTAAGATCTTTTAATATTTGCGTGTATTTTCGTTAACAGCGTATCTTACAGGAAAACATGATGCTGAATAATCTGTTCGAACAATTGCCCAGGGTTACGGGGCAGGAGTCCTTTGACGACCTGCTGGCCGTGCCAGGGCTGCGTATTGAACGTATTGTGTCATATGGGCAGGCCAGTCCACCCGGGTTCTGGTATGAACAGGATTGGGACGAATGGGTTATGGTTTTACAGGGCACGGCCACGTTGCAGATAGAAGAAAAAGAAGACCTGGTTACCTTGCGAAAAGGTGACCACTATTGGTTGCCTGCCGGATGCCGGCATCGGGTAGCCTTTACGGCAAAGGATGAGGCTACGATTTGGTTGGCAGTGCATAGGAATTAAGCGGTCCCACACTTGGTTTGCGTCAGTAATGACTGTAGCGATTGAAAATCTTTATTAATTGGAAAATTTTATGGTAAGCCCTAGGTAAATTATTTGCCTCAGGTTGTTACACTGAAGCCTGGTTATCAATTCGTGTATTTGGTATAAACAGTTCTTGATGCACGGAAAATATTTAAATTTTAATAATACGGAGGTTATTCCCATGAAAATTACTGCAATGCGCATCCTGAGTGCAGTGGGTATGAGCTGTGCACTGGCTTTTTCAGGCAGTGCCCTGGCGTCCGATAAGCCTATCGTTGTCAAGTTCAGTCACGTGGTTGCCGACAAAACTCCCAAGGGGCAGGGGGCCCTCAAATTCAAAGAGGTGGCTGAAAAGCTGTTGCCTGGCAAGGTTGAGGTTCAGGTTTTCCCAAGCTCACAGTTGTTTGGGGATGGCAAAGAGCTGGAGGCCTTGTTGTTGGGTGACGTGCAGATGATTGCGCCGTCATTGTCCAAGTTTGACCGCTACACTAAAAAAGTGCAGCTGTTTGACTTGCCATTCCTGTTCGACAACATGGAAGCCGTGGATCGCTTTCAGCAAAGTGACAAGGGTAAAGAGCTGCTAAGCTCCATGAAAAACCGTGGCTTAATGGGCCTGGCTTATTGGCATAACGGTATGAAGCAACTGTCCACCAATAAAGACCAGTTGCAGCGCCCTGAAGATACCAAGGGATTGAAATTCCGTATTCAGGCCTCTGACGTGCTTGAAGCCCAGTTCCGTGCACTTGATGCCAACCCGCAAAAGCTGTCTTTCAGTGAGGTTTACCAAGCCTTGCAAACTGGGGTGGTTGATGGCCAGGAAAACACCTGGTCTAATATTTATTCGCAAAAATTCCACGAGGTTCAAAAAACCATCGCTGAAACCAACCACGGTGTGATTGACTACATGGTAGTTACCAATGCCCAGTGGTGGGATGGATTGCCTGCTGATGTTCGTGAAGGCTTGCAACAAGCCATGGATGAGGCTACCCAGTTTGCTAATGCAGAGGCCGCCAAGCTGAATGAACAAGACAAGCAAAATATTATCGCCGACAAAAAAGCCAAGGTGGTTCAGTTATCCAAGGAGGATGTAGAGGTCTGGCGTAAAACGATGGAACCGGTCTGGAAAAAGTTTGAAGGTGATATTGGCGCAGACCTGATCAAGGCTGCCCAGGAAGCAAATCAATAAAAAAGACTATTGGCTGGTTACAGGCGGCTTTTTACTTTAATTGAGAAGTTTGTGGTCAGCCATTTATTTTGCATTGAAGGGGTTTCCTGACGCAGGGCCCTTTTCTTATTTCTAAAAACATGGAGTACAACCATGAATGTCCGCTGGTTTCATCGACTTGAAGAAGGGTTGATTGCTTTTTTGCTGGCTGCAATGACACTTGTTACTTTTGCTCAGGTCATTGCGCGGTACATATTCAATTACAGTTTCGTCTGGGCGCTTGAATTGTCCATTTTCCTGTTTGCCGGGCTGATCTTTTTGGGCCTGGCCTATGGCGTGCGGGTGAACGCCCATATCGGGGTGGATGCCCTGATCAAAATTTTGCCTAAAAAAATTGCCCATGTGGTGGGGATTATTGCCTGCCTGCTTTGTCTTGGTTATACCGTTATCGTCTTTTATGGTGCCTGGATATACGTAGATAAAATGTACATGATTGGTATTTTGGCGCAGGATATTCCCATTCCCCAATGGGTACCTCGTCTGGTGCTTCCCATTGGATTTTTAATGCTGTTTATCCGCTTTGCCGAAGTGCTGTTTCATATGCTGCGTGGACACCGTAGCCAGTTGC
>CAZPNE010000141.1:0-4049 GCA_964588255.1 uncultured Advenella sp.
TGCCATGAGTAGCGATGGCATGCTGGAGCCAACCATGCAGCATGGCGGAAAAGTACCTAGGCCGGTCACGGCCTTTGTCAATCCAACCACCAAGGAGCGATATGTGCCCCGTGCGGGTTTCGGGCAGCGTCCAGAGTTGATTAGTGTTGATCGTGGCCTGAACCAGGCTATTGGGCAGAAACTGGAAAAATCAAATCCTGGTATTGCGGCGGCGGTAACGCAGGCAACACCTGGCATTCGGGCGGGTATCAGTGATGAGTATCGAACCTGGGCACAAACAGTCATGCAGACCGGGCGCAGTAAAAATGACTATCGGGTGCTGTCTGTTGTGTCCAGTCATGTGCAGGAGCAACTGAGTCGCCAAAACATTGTATTGGGCTCTTCGGCCATTACGTTGCGGGATGTGGAGTTGTTGCACTTGCTCAGGGATACTAAAAAACATCGGAGTGCTGTTATTTCCGAGGCGTCAATCTTGAACTTGCCACGTCTTTTGGACAGGCCCATAGCGGTATTGCTTGATACGCAAGATCAGGCCTTGATTTATGTTGTAGGGCAGTTAGAAAATAATTCGGAAAAAATTGTTATACGAATGAATCGCAGGGTAAAAGTAAATACAGAAAAGGGGCGAACGGCCTTGGAAACAAATAGCATCAGGACCGCAGGCGTAGTGAAGGTAAGTGAGCTTAAGTCTGCCCGGTACCAGGTCTTGGAGGGGGTAATAGAATGACGAGGCGGTTTGGAGGGGCGCCCTGCCCCAGCTCGGTTAAAACCTTATGGGGAATCCCTCATAGTGGTACTGCAGGTCCACACAGCTCAGGCGACTTTCTGTATGTCAAACCGCTAAGGACATTATAGCCATGATCACTATTACTGTCGACGCAACGGGATTACAAAATGCATTTGACGCATTGGTTCAGCGGTTACGCGATACCAGTCCGCTCATGAAGGAAGTGACGCTCGTTATGAATGTGGCCGTGTCGGAAAATTTTGAGCAAGGTGGCCGGCCCCAGTGGCAAAGCAAATACGATGGCAGCAAAAGCCGACTGCAGGATACAAGTCGTCTTAAAAGCTCAATCACTTCTTACAGTGACCAGTCATTGGCTATTGTGGGCACGAATGTAGAATATGCGGGCATCCATCAGTTTGGTGGTGAGATACGACCCAAGAAAGCCAAGGCCTTGCGCTTTGGTGGCAGGTTTGTTGGAAAGGTAACCATGCCCGCCCGGCCATTTTTAAAGCTGACCGATGACGATATGCGTGAAATTGAAGCGGTTGGCAGCCAATATCTGGCCTCAATCATCAAATAGCAAAACAGGCGTTTTAAGGCGTTTTAACCCCTTGCCGCACCCGATATACCAAAAAATGGTTTTATGGCGTTTATAAATCGCTGTAAACAGGTTTTTGACGGGTTACCAGGCGAGTCATTCACTGCAATAATGGCCTGCTGTCAAAATTAAAAATAATATAGCCCGGCAAAAAATTGAACCTGTTCTAAATACATATCCATGCCCGCCATTCATCATGGCAGCATGAATACACAAAACACACCTTCATTTCCCATTTTCAAGGCAGGTCGTCACGTCAGTGCCGATGGTCGTATTGTTGATGTCTCTGTCGATGACTTGATGGAGATAGCGCAATCTTATGACCCGACATTTTCATCAGCGCCATTAGTGGTTGGTCACCCGGAGCTGGATGATCCGGCTTATGGCTGGGTGAAATCCCTTTCCGTTGTTGGTGATGAATTGGTGGCAGTGTCTGAAAACGTGGAAGCACAATTTGCCGAGATGGTTAATCAGCGACGTTTTCCCAATCGTAGCGCATCGATATATCTGGAAAACACAATGGGCAATCCGCTGCCTGGTAAGAAATATCTGAAGCATGTGGGATTCCTGGGCGCAGCAGCGCCAGCAATCAAAGGCCTGGCACCCGTGAAATTTAATGGGGCTGATGCGGCTTTGTGTTTTAACGAACCCTTAAACCCCAACGTATCCAAGGAAAAAACAATGGATAAAACCCCAGAGCAGATTCAGAAAGAACATGAGCTCACGCAGCGTGAAGCGGCTGTGGCGCAAGCTGAAAAAGCGATTGAGCAGCGCAACGCTAAAGTCAAACGCGATTCAGCGGTGTCATTTGCCCAAGGCCTGGCGAACGATGGCAAGCTATTGCCCGCCGAAGTGGCGGCCGTTACTGAGTTGTTATTGATTTTGCCTGAGAGCCAAGCGCTGACTTTTTCTGAAGGTGGTACGCAAGTCAGCAAGCAGCCAGTGGATGTACTCAAGGGCATTCTGTCTGCGTTGCCTAATCGTATTAATTATGCCGAAAAGTCACCTTCGGGTGGTGGTGAGGCGGCGATTCAGTTTTCCGCCCCTATTGGCACACAGGTTGACGCCTCATCAGCCGTGCTTTTCGCCAAGGCATCTGCCTATCAAAATGCCCATCCTGGCATGGATTGGGTTGATGCTGTTCGCGCCGTCGGCGGTTAATCGTTTTTGGAGATTGAGTAATGAGACAAGGTAATGCAGTACAAACGCTGTCGATTAAAGCGGCTGTCAAACTTAACCGGGGTGTGTTGGTCACCTTTGCGGGCGCTATTGCCGCTGCCGCAAAAGATGCCCATGGCGTGGCGCAAACTGATGCGGAAATTGGTGATCTCGTTGCGGTAACCGTTGCGGGCACTGCTGTTGCAAAAGCAGCCGCGGCCATTACGGCAGGCCAGCGCGTGCAGGTCGGCGCTAATGGAACAATTACGCCCCACACAACGGGCGTACCGGTGGGTATTGCGATCGAAAATGCGGCCGCTAACGCCGAAACCGAATTTTTATTTGCATCGTTGGGCGCAGCCAGTGCCGCTGCTTAAATTTTAAGGATTAAAAATGTCAATGAATTTGCAACAAACCCGTGTGATTGATCCGATTCTGACTAAAGTGGTTCGCGGTTTTTCCCAGGGCAACATGATTGGTCGGTTCATTTTTCCAAATGTGCCGGTAACCCAATACGGCGGTGCCGTTATTGAATTCGGCAAGGAGTCCTTTAAGCGCATCAATACCAGGCGTGCACCGGGTTCGGCCACAAAGCGGATCAGCTTTGGTTATGAGGGCAAGCCCTATTCGATTGTACCCAATGCACTTGAAAGTCTGGTTCCACGTGAGCGTATGCGAGATGCATCGCAAGTGCCAGGTATAGACTTGGCAACTCGCTCGCTGTCATTAACCAGCAGTGTACTGGCGCTATCGCATGAACATGAGTGTGCCGATTTGGCACTGAACAAAAACAATTACGGGGCCGATAACAAGGTTGCGTTTACGGCATTGAATTCGTGGGCAACCCCTGATTCAGATCCTATTGCTGATATTGATGAGGCAAAGGAAGCCATCCGCGCCAGCATTGGTATCGAGCCCAATCGATTGGTATTAAGTCCCGCGGCCTTCGGGGCCTTAAAACGACATCCGAAGCTGATTGAGCGTATCAAGTACACCAAGGCTGAATCCATTACCCTGGAAATGCTGAAAAGCCTTCTTGAAATTGATGATATTAAGGTTGGCAAAGCCATTTCAGCCAGCGATAGCGCTGCCGGGTTTACTGATGTCTGGAAAAAAGATGCCTGGCTGGGTTATGTCAATGACAATCCAAATCCCTCATTGGAAGTGCCGTCATTTGGTTATGGCTATCAGATTGAAGGCCACCCGATGGTTGAGAAACCCTATTACGCTGAGGATATCAAATCCTGGGTTTATGGTGTTTCTGATGATTGCTCTCCGGTCATTGCGGGCGCAGGAGCTGGCTATCTGTTTGAGAACGCGGGACTGAAATAGTCATGAAAGGTTATCAGATACTCCACCCCATCAAACATAAAAGCAAAACCATGAAAGAAGGTATTGTTTTTATGTCAGAAACGGAAGCGGCCATGTTGCTGGCTGGCGGACATGTTATGGGCCCAATTGATGCGACGCCATCAGAGGATCAGGATATACCGATTGATGCGCAGGCTTTAACTGCCAAAGCGCCAAGGGCCAATGCTCGGGCGGTGAAAAAATGAATGTCTATGC
>CAZPNE010000142.1:0-4038 GCA_964588255.1 uncultured Advenella sp.
CTGCTTAAATAAGAACTCTCCACCCACTGTAGAATGAGCGAAGTCTATTAATATACACCATATAACACTCTTAAGCAAGCATTTTATCCGTTCGTTTTCTGGATAATACTTTAAAAACAACAATATATCGCATTTTGCCTGACTCGGCTTGCACCCTTGGCAGCGGCTTTTGCCGTTTAGACATGCTGTCCACCATTGATTTGCAGTTCCGAACCATTAATGTAAGAGGATTGTTCACTGCATAAATAATAAATGGCCTGCGCCACTTCATGGGGCGTTCCCAGGCGATGCATGGGAATCTGGGTCTCAACAATCTTGTGGGTATCAGGAGAAAGAATGGAGGTATTAATCTCACCCGGCGCAATGGCATTGACCCTGACGCCCTGCGGGGCAAACTCATGCGCCTGCTCCCGGGTTAAAGCTGCCAAACCTGCTTTTGACGCAGCATAGGCCGCACCGGCAAAGGGGTGGACACGCGAACCGGCGATCGAGGTTACGTTAACAATACTGCCTCCGGCTTTTTTCAATTCGGGGAACAGGTAACGTGACAACAGGGCCGTAGAAACCAGATTAACCCGCAAAACATTCACCCAGGTGAACTCATCGGTATCCAGAACGCCCAGGCGTTTGCCCCCTTCCCCCTTGGGGGAAATACCGGCATTATTCACCAGGGCATGTAATTTCCCGTCTGGCAACTTTTGGCGTACCGTTTCCACCAAATCACGCAGTCCGTTCAAATCAGACAAATCAGCCTGGATATGACTCTCTTTGGCGTCTGTCCACCTGCATTCCTGAGAAAAAGGCTGGCGCGATACGGTAAAAATCCGCCATCCCCGCGCCTGAAACAGTTTAACGGTCGCATGCCCAATGCCACGACTGGCTCCGGTTAACAGTACATATCGTGTTTGGTCTGTCATGTTAGTCTCCGTTCGCCAGTCCAAGGCGCATTTTTTCACTGCGTCTTCTGAGCCACTCCAGCGTCAAAAGCATAATGACTGAAAACAGAATAAGCAAGGTGGCCGCCGCGGCAATCGTGGGGTTCAGGTTTTCACGGATGCCACTAAACATCACCCGGGGCAAGGTAAACTGATCGGGCCCTGCCACAAATAAGGTCAAAACCACCTCATCAAAGGAAATGCCAAAGGCAAACAGGCCGCCTGAAATAACACCCGGTGCAATTATCGGCAAGGTGACCCTGAAAAACGCGTACACCGGGGACGCCCCCAGACTGCTGGCCGCCTTGACCAGATTCTGGTCAAAGCCCTCAAGCGTGGCCAATACGGTAATCACCACAAACGGCACGCCCAGCACCGCATGCATTAAAATCAGCAGCCAGATATTATTCGCCATGCCCAGGGGTGCAAAGAACAGGTAAGCCGCCACACCCACAATGACAACCGGCACCACCATGGGTGAAACCAGCAAACTCATCAGAAACGCCTTGCCAAAGAAGTTGGCACGATTGAATCCCAACGCCGCCAGCGTTCCCAGTACCATGGCGATAATCGTAGCCAGTGGCGCCACAATCAATGTGTTTTTCAGGCCTAGCATCCAGGTCGGCGATGAAAAGAAGTTTTCATACCAGCGCAGGGAAAAGCCTTGCACCGGATAAACCAGAAATGCACTTTCACTGAATGACAGTGGCACAATCACCAGCACTGGGGTAATCAGGTACAACAAAATCAGCGCGCAAATAATCCTGTGTAAATAAAACCAGACCATTTCCACAGCCGTACGGTTTTCTTTGGTTTTTTTCATGCGAGCCTCACTTTGCCACTGCCAACCAGACGGTTGTACACGGCATAAAGAATCAGCGTGGCCAGCAGCAGAAACCCACCCAGGGCAGCCGCCAGACCCCAATTAATAGAACCGTTTGTATAAAAGGCAATGAAGTAACTGATCATCTGGTCTTTGGGTCCCCCCAGCAATGCCGGGGTAATGTAATAGCCGATGGATGTAATGAATACCAGCAGGCAGCCGGCACTGACACCTGCCACGGTCTGGGGGAAATAAACCTTCCAGAAACTGCTAATGGGATGACAGCCCAATGACACGGCCGCACGGACATAAGTGGGTGAAATGCCTTTCATGACACTGTAAATGGGCAAAATCATGAACGGCAGCATAATATGCACCATCGCTATATATACACCAATCCGGTTGAACACCAATTGCACCGGCTGCTCAATAAAACCTGCCCACATTAAGAAACCGTTAATAATCCCGCCATTTTGCAGCAGGACAATCCAGGCGGCGGTTCGCACCAGCAAGGAAGTCCAGAAAGGCAATAACACCAGAATCATCAGCAGGTTGCTGGTTTTTGCCGGTAAGGTGGCTAGCAAATAAGCCAAGGGATAGGCCAGAATCAGGGTGCAAAGGGTCACCACCAGCGCCATTTTGAAGGTACGCAAATAGATATCCAGAAAAATGGATTCAGATGCACCGGCACTGACAATCTCATTGCGTTCGTTATATTTCATATCCAGCGCCGTCAACAGGTAAAAGTCGGTATATTCACCTGCATTACGTTTAAGCAGTGCCCAGGCAGCCGGATCAGCCCATCTGCCGTCAATCTTTTCAAATTCGGCCTGGTAAGCGGTGACCGTTTCGGGTAGTGGCATTTTACGCAGGGTTTTTGATAACAAGCTGCGTGCCCCTGGTTCCTCAAAATTCAGCCGCCGCATCAGGTCACCCGATGTCCGCGCCTGTTTGGCCTTGGCCAAGTCCTGTGCCAGTGCCTTGTAAAGACCTTCATGCAACGGCTGTCCCACCTCCCAATCACGCAGCTGTTCGGTGGTGATTGGCAATACGGAAATCACTTCGGGGTTTTCTATGCTTTTATTCAAAAACGACAGGATGGGTGCCACAAACAGCAGCAAAAGAAAAAGCACCAATGGAAGAACCAAGACAAATGCCTTGACCTTATTGCGTTTCGTTGATTTTGCAAATTTTGTTTGCAGTGTCGCCACTTCACCGGCAGACATGACCGGTTTTGTTATCGCCATCTGACTCATTATCCCCTCCTTTAAACGCTTTTCGGATTGACAGGGCTTACTTCTGCCTGACCTTACTGATAGGGGTCAAGAATACGAACAAATTCCCGCTTCCAGCCCACATTGATCCGGCTGCCTGCTTTCAGTGTCTGGCTAACCAAGGCAATAGGCTGCTTGACCACAAAATTCGGATTGTCATACAGGTTCAGGCGCAAACGGACATGATCCCCAAAATAAACAAACTCCAGAATTTCTCCCTGGCCGTTTTGTTCGGCACTACCCGCAGGCGGATCAATCACGACCCGCTCGGGGCGAATGGAAACCGACACCATATCACCGGTTTTCAGGGCCTGATTGGCCAGTACCCCTTCCATCTGGCTGCCATTCTCAAGCAGCACCGTGCCATATCCATTTTCAACCTTGGTGATCCGGCCATGCGTACGATTATTCTCGCCAATAAAATTGGCCACGAATGCGGTGGTTGGCCGCTCGTACAGAGTCTCAGGTGAATCTATTTGCTGAATCACACCATCGTTGAAAACAGCAACACGATCGGACATGGTCAGTGCCTCGCCCTGATCGTGAGTAACATACACCACCGTAATACCCAGCTTGTTATGCAAACGCTTGATCTCATATTGCATATGCTCGCGCAATTGCTTGTCAAGGGCACCCAGCGGCTCATCCATTAGGACCACCTGGGGCTCAAACACCAGCGCCCTGGCCAACGCCACCCGCTGTTGTTGCCCGCCCGACAGCTGACCGGGAAAACGGTTGCCGAACTGATTCAGTTGCACCATGGCCAAACCATTTTCCACCCGTTTTTTTATCTCATCCTTGCCCAGCCCCCTGACTTTCAGGGGAAAGGCCAGGTTTTCGGCCACCGTCATGTGCGGAAACAGGGCATAGTTCTGGAACACCATACCAATATTGCGTTTGTAAGCAGGCACATCGTCCAGCGAGCGCCCTGCCAGCTCGATGGTTCCCGAAGTGGGCGTTTCAAAACCGGCAAGCATCATCAGGCTGGTTGTTTTGCCTGAACCTG
>CAZPNE010000143.1:0-3996 GCA_964588255.1 uncultured Advenella sp.
GCACTGGTTCAGGGACAACAATGTCAAGGAACAGGATATCATACGGTTCTTGCCCCATTAATATCCCGTTTTTTTTCGCCCAGCATTAAGGACGCCCATGAAAAAGGTTTATGCAGCTCTACTTACCGGCATTTTTATCAGTGCCTGCACCTCCTCCAGCAACCCTTACCCCCTTAAACCGACGGTAATCAACAGCAGTTCCGGAAAAACACCGGCTAGGGCGGCAAATTGCATTCACGAAAAATGGAAATCCCTGTATCCGGCCACCAAAATCCAAAGACAAACCACCGATTTTTATCTTGTCACAATTCCTGGCCCCGATGCCGATATCGCTCAGGCACTGGTAGACACCGGTGTTCTGCTAACCGCAAAGGTCAGGCTACTTGCCATACCCGGCGCCGACCCACAAATCACGCAAATGGTCAAAGACTGTCTTTGAATATACATAAAAAAACCCCAGCCATTGTGTGTTAGTTCAATGGTTGGGGGTTCCTGACCGGCCTTTATGGCCGATTTTTTATAGCTGTACTGGATTTAAGCCAGGTTGGCTGCCGCGAATTCCCAGTTCACAATATTCCAGAATGTTTCCAGATATTTGGGACGTGCATTGCGGTAGTCGATATAGTAAGCATGCTCCCATACGTCACAGGTAAGCAGGGGTTTATCGTTACCGGTCAATGGAGTTGCTGCGTTACTGGTATTAACGATATCCAGTGTGCCGTCTTCTTTTTTAACCAGCCATGTCCAGCCTGAACCAAAGTTGCCTGCGCCAGATTTATTGAAAGCTTCTTTGAATGCGGCAACACTGCCCCATTTTGCATTGATAGCTTCAAGCAGCGCACCAGTTGGCTCGCCACCACCATTGGGGGACAGGCTGTTCCAGTAGAAAGTGTGGTTCCAGACCTGAGCGGCATTGTTGAATACACCACCTGAAGATTTCTTGATGATATCTTCAAGGCTTGCGTTTTCAAACTCGGTACCTGCAATTAAATTATTCAGGTTGGTAACGTATGTCTGATGGTGCTTGCCATAGTGAAACTCAAGTGTTTCCTGGGAAATATGTGGAGCCAGCGCATCTAGTGCGTACGGCAAAGCGGGTAATGTATGTGCCATTTTTCTTTCCTTCCTTTTGTAAAAAACATATGATCTTAAAGCAATTCCTGGGGATTGTCTTTAATGACCACAACATTTTGAATACCTTTTTCCAATTCCAGGCGCAACTTCTGGTTGACGCAAAGCTTGGCAGGATCCCTCACTATATTACCAAATTCGTCATAGGTAATCGAGAAACCGCGACCCAAGATAGCACGCGGATTCATATTGCGTAAATTGCTACCCAGTTTCTCAAGCTCGGCAACACGTTTGCTCATCTGAAACGACCAAAGCTGCTGGAGCCGGCTTGTATATTGATTGACCCTGACCCTTTCTTTGGCTATATCAGGTTTATTGTATTGCAAGGCATTGTTCAGTAATGTGACACGAGTTTGCAAGGCGTCTTTTTTCCGGCGAAAAGATTTTTCGAGCGACTGCAGCAGATAACTGTTTTTCTGTCCGTACCTAAGCAGTAACTGTGCCGGGGAAACCAGACGGGCAGTTGCCTTGTCAAGCCGCATGCCAGCCATTTCAAGTTGACGCTGCTGTATCCGGTTAAGCACATTAACGGCATGATTGATACGCCTTGACAGGTCTTGCCCTGAAACGCAGGCCAGCTCTGCCGCTGCCGTTGGTGTTGGCGCCCGCAAATCGGCAACGAAATCGGCAATAGTGAAGTCTGTTTCATGCCCCACTCCACTAATGACAGGAATGCTGCACCTGGCAACAAGACGCGCCAATCCCTCGTCATTGAAGCTCCATAAATCTTCTATGCTACCCCCACCTCGAACCAGTAAAAGCACGTCCACTTCCTGACGCCGCTCCGCCTGCTCTAACGCCGCCATCAGAGAGGCTACCGCTTCCTGCCCTTGCACCAGACTTGGGTAGATAATGATGGGTACATAAGGCGCCCTGCGTGCCAAAGCCGTTAACACATCCTGCAAGGCAGCCGCAGACAAGGAAGTGACTACTCCGATCGCCTTGGGGAACAGGGGAATGGTTTTTTTACGGGCCGGATCAAACAGACCCTCTGCTTCCAGCTTTTGCTTGATACGCAAAAAGGCCTCGTGCAAATCACCTTGGCCTGCCCTGCGCATCATGTCCACCTGCAGCTGGAAATCCCCGCGCGGTTCATATAAAGAAACCCTTGCCCGTACCTCTACCTTGTCTCCGCTACGGGGCGTAAATCCAGTTGACGCAGCCTTTCCCCTGAACATAACGCCTTTGACCGCAGCGCGTTCATCTTTTAAAGTAAAGTACCAATGTCCGGATGCAGCCTGCACAAAATTGGAGATCTCACCCCGGATCCACATCACCGACAATTCCCGTTCAAAAAGCATGCCAACCATACGATTTAATTGGGAAACACTCAGGATTTCGGTTATGGATTTTGTTAAATTTTCAGAAAAACTCATATTTCTCACGTGGTTAAGATGCAATCTTTCCACAAAATTTAAAAATCAATAACTTAGCCCATTATTCTGCCTTTTAGCTCTGACATGTAAAGCAAAATATCATGAAAATATGCTAACTTATTGATATAAAAGAACTTTAAATATTTCAGTTAAATTGCACAATGATTAAGCAAAGCCACGTACAACACGTATAAACACGACCTTCCTAATGTTATCAACAGAATTATCCACAGATTTTGTGGGTAGTTACAATTGCCTTCATAAAAAAGGAATTATAAACTGTCACATTCTTCTGCAAACAACGTTGGCCTGCCATCGGTTTGTTTCAAGTACCCTATATAACACCTTTACGCAAACCAAATCCATCCAGGCAACCCAAATATGAAAAAATCCCGTACCGGTGCATTTGCCCAGTCCTTGCAGAAACAATGGCACCAAGGTGGCCTATTGTCCACCCTGCTTACCCCTGCTTCCTGGCTAGTCCGTGTGCTGGTTGCGGTAAAATCATATTTATACCGCAAGAACTTAAAAACCGTTTACCGTGCCCCCTGCCCAGTCATCATTGTAGGCAATATTTATGTTGGCGGCACCGGAAAAACTCCTCTTGTCATCGCCCTGGTACAGGCATTAAGAAAAAAAGGTTTTACACCCGGCGTCATCAGCCGTGGGTATGGGGTAGATATTGGCCCCCAAGCACGCGCAGCTTTTGGTGCCAATGCCAGTGCCAGTGCCAGCCAAATAGGCGATGAGCCCAGCCTGATTGCAAAGTACGCCCCCATTAGCGTACATCCACAAAGACAACAGGCGGTTGAAAAACTGCTAGCCACCTGGCCCACCACAGACATCATTATTTCGGATGACGGACTCCAGCACCTGAAGCTGCTACGGGATATTGAAATTGTCGTTCAGGACAACCGCCGGACCGGCAATGGAAAACTGCTGCCAGCAGGCCCCCTGCGTGAACCGGCATCCCGGCTGAAGGAGGTGGATTTTATTATTACCAATCTTAAATCCACGCCGCTGAACGCCTTTCAGGCTGAATTCAAGCATGAAATAGCCATGACCCTGGAACCCGTATCACTAACGCATCTGGCCACCGGCCGCACCCTTACACCCGCGCAATTCATAGACGAATATAAAAACCAACATATGGCCGCCATTGCCGGAATCGGTCAGCCCGACCGTTTTTTTGCCACACTGGCACAGCTTCAGCTAAAGATCTCGAAAACCATCCCTTTTCCCGATCACTACACCTATAGGGCCAATGATTTCAAGGCAATCAACGCAGATCTCATCCTCATGACCAGCAAAGATGCCAGCAAATGCCACGCATTGGCAGACACACGTTTATGGTCTGTGAACGTTGAACCGCACTTTTCAAATCCTCATTTTTTTGATCTAATTGAAGAAAAAATCCGTCAGTTGCCGTTATACTCTTCGAATTAACCAATAATTCAAGCAATAAAATGAAAACATCTCCATTAGATAA
>CAZPNE010000144.1:0-3991 GCA_964588255.1 uncultured Advenella sp.
TGCCGGCGCTGGATGTCCTGGTGCTGGCAGGAGATATTGGCAACCTGTTGTCAGTCAGTCATTTCCTGGGCACGATCAGGAATGCGGCGCCTGAATTGCCCGTTCTGTATGTACTGGGCAATCATGAATACTATGGACTGGAGTTTGCCAAGGCCAAACAGCAATACCGCCAGCTTTGTGACCGTTACCGGGTCACCCTGCTGGATAATGAAGGGGTGCAAATAGACGATGTGCTGTTTGTGGGAAGTACGCTATGGAGCGATTTTTCACTGGCCGGTCAGGCCGATATCTCTATGCTTTGGGCGCGTAATAAAATTCCCGATTACCGCAAAATACACCGTTATTCAGCCGATGGCAGCCTGGTGGCCATGCAGCCGGCCGATACGGTGGAAGAATATAAAAAAGCCCGCGCCTTTATTCAAGAATCCCTGTTGTCAGAAAACCAGACAGTCAGGAAAAAAGTGGTGATCTCGCATTTCCTGCCAGCGTTTGAATTGCTTGCCCCAGGCTATCGCCAGAATGCCGATGCCCTGATCCAGAGTGCCTATTGGGCCACGGATATCCCGCAGCTGCATCAACTGGCCGATGACTGGATTTACGGGCACAGCCACGATTGTATTGAAACCACCGTGGGAACCACCCGCTTTCTGTCAAACCAGCGGGGCTACAGTAAAGTCATGAATAAGGCACAAAGTGCGGATTACCAGCGCGATTACTGTGTCAATATTTAATTTGAAACCCGATCCTTTTATTTTTAAATAGCTTCGTATATACTATCCCCCAGTATATTGCTCAAGAAAATAGGCCATGCCTCATTCACCTCAGGAAAAAAAACGAGTCTTAGCACGCATACGCCGCATTCGCGGCCAGTGTGAGGCGCTTGAGCGTGCGCTTGAAGAAGGGGCCGATTGCGGTCCTGTGCTGCAGCAGATCGCCGCGATCCGGGGGGCGGTAAACGGCCTGATGTCGGAAGTGATGCAAGCCCATATACGGGAAGAATTCGGGCAAGCAGATGTTTCCGCCGAACGGCGTGCGCAAAGTGTTAATGAGTTAACCGGTCTGGTTCGCTCATACTTAAAATAAGATGAAGCGGCGCTTGCCGTTTTTCCTCTGAACAAACCACTATTCCAGGAGAAAACTATGAAATCACGTGCCGCAGTTGCCTTTGAGCCGGGCAAGCCCCTGCAAATTGTAGAAATTGATGTAGAACCACCCCGTAAAGGTGAGGTGCTGGTCAAAATTACCCATACCGCTTTGTGCCATACCGATGCCTATACCCTGTCAGGGGTGGATCCGGAAGGTGTTTTTCCGGCCGTCCTGGGTCATGAAGGCGGCGGTATCGTGGTGGAAGTGGGCGAGGGGGTAACCAGCGTTAAACCGGGCGACCATGTGATTCCTCTTTATACGGCAGAATGCGGCAAGTGCAAATTTTGCACATCGGGTAAAACCAACCTGTGTTCTTCCGTTCGGGAAACCCAGGGCAAAGGCCTGATGCCCGACGGCACCACCCGTTTCAGCTATAACGGCCAGCCTATTTACCATTACATGGGCACCAGCACGTTCAGCGAGTACACGGTGGTTGCCGAAGTGTCGCTGGCCAAGGTTAACCCCGAGGCACCGCTTGAAAAAGTCTGTTTGCTGGGCTGTGGTGTGACCACCGGTATTGGGGCCGTGCATAATACGGCCAAGGTCAAGGAAGGTGACACGATTGCCGTATTTGGCCTGGGTGCCATCGGCCTGGCCGTCATCCAGGGTGCCGTGCAGGCCAAGGCTGGCCGCATTATTGCCATTGACACCAACCCCAATAAATTCATTCTGGCCAAAGAGCTGGGCGCCACCGACTGCGTTAATCCTAAAGACCATGACCGTCCCATCCAGGAAGTCATTGTTGACATGACCGATGGCGGGGTTGATTTCAGTTTTGAATGTATTGGTAATGTCGACGTGATGCGTTCAGCCCTGGAATGTTGCCATAAGGGCTGGGGCGAAAGCGTGATTATTGGTGTGGCAGGGGCCGGTCAGGAAATTTGCACCCGTCCGTTCCAGCTGGTAACCGGTCGCGTGTGGCGTGGCAGTGCCTTTGGTGGTGTAAAAGGACGTACCCAGCTGCCCGGTATGGTAGAACAGGCCATGGCGGGTGAACTGGATCTTGATCCATACATTACCCACACCTTGCCGCTGGAACGCATTAATGAGGCGTTTGACTTGATGCACGAAGGTAAATCCATTCGTACCGTGATTCATTATTAAGGCTTAATTTGGCTGCCTGGCAAACAGGCTGGTTTTAGTGCAAAAGCGGCGTTGCCCCGGCAGAGATGACCGGCAGGCAACGCCGCTTTTTTATTTTTGAATTCACGCACGTAACAGGGAAGCTGGAAACCACCTCCTGAACGCTTGGCGTTAGGTGGCGGTAGTTCATTGGAACAAGGTTTTATATTATTTTTGGTAATATGGAAATTATTATTTGGTCGTTCCTATGTATATGTCTCTTTGTTATTCTTGCTTCAACCTTACGCTAATAACTTTCAGTTGCTAACTAAACAATCACTGTGGGTAAAAAAGAATAAAGGTACCTGCAAAATTTACTTATTTGAACGAGATAACCACTATGTTGAAGAAAATAATTCTGGCTGTGGCAACGGTGTCCGCTTTTTCTGCAACGGCAGCACAAGCCCAGGAAAATTCAATCCTGAATGCTTCTTATGATGTTGCCCGCGAGCTGTTTGGCGCCATTAACCCCAAGTTTGTTGAGTACTGGAAAGCCAAAACGGGCGAGGACGTGAAGATTGACCAATCATTTGCGGGTACTTCCCGCCAGGCCCAGGATATTGTCCAAGGTAAAAAAGTGGATGTGGTTACTTTTAACCAGGTCACCGACATCAATTTTCTGGAAAAAAATGGCCTGGTCAAAGAAGATTGGCAAAAATCCTTTGAGAACAACAGCTCACCTTATTACAGCACGATCGCTTTCCTGGTGCGTGAGGGCAATCCCAAAAATATCAAAACCTGGGACGACCTGGTACGTGAAGACGTGAAGGTGGTATTCCCTAACCCGAAAACATCCGGTAATGCCCGCTATTCTTACCTGGGTGCCTGGTTATACGCCAATGAAAAATTCAATGGCGATCAGGACAAGGTTAAGGAATTTGTAGGCCAATTACTGGGGAATGTGGTTAATTTCCCGACAGGTGGCCGGGCTGCAACCGTTGCTTTTGCCCAGAATGGACAGGGTGATGCATTGCTCACATTTGAATCCGAGGTGATTAATATCGCCAACGACAAAGAGTATAAAGACAAGGGTTTTGAAGTGGTGGTGCCACCGGTGTCTGTATTGGCTGAGTTTCCGGTTGCCATTGTGGACACAGTCGCCGATAGCCGTGGTACCCGTGAGCTGGCCAAAGAATACCTGCAGTTTCAATACAGCAAGGATATCCAGGAACTGTTAACGACGTTCAATCTGCGTGTGCATAACCCAGAAGTAGTCAAAGCGACAGAGTCCCAGTACGCACCGGTACGTACCATTAATCCAACTGATGTTTTGGGTTCCTGGAATGAAATCCAGCAAAAGCATTTTGGTTCAGGCGGTATACTTGACGCCTTATTGTCCAAGCGTCGTTAATATAAATATTTTTGATGTCAACCACATTTTCATTTTTTAAACGGACACCGTTGCTGCCGGGCTTTGGCCCGACCTTCGGTTTTTCCGTTTTGTATATCAGCCTGATCATCCTGATTCCCCTGTCAACCTTGCTTATTTATGTAAGCGGGATGACATGGGCGGAATATTGGGGGGCGATTACCGATCCGCGTGTGCTAAGCAGTTACCGGGTAACTATTCTGGGTGCCTTGTATTCAACCATCCTGGTTTGTGTGATCGGGTTTCTGTTTGCCTGGATTATCACCCGCTATGACTTCCCGGGCAAACGCCTGCTTGACTCTTTAATGGATTTGCCGTTTGCCCTGCCAACCGCGGTTGCCGGGCTAACCCTGT
>CAZPNE010000145.1:0-3973 GCA_964588255.1 uncultured Advenella sp.
ATGTTCTCAAGTCTGACAAACCCGTACTGGTTGACTATTGGGCACCCTGGTGTGGTCCCTGTAAAGCCATTGCCCCTGTCCTTGAAGAAATTGCCAAAGAATACGCAGGACGCCTGCAAGTGGTCAAGGTAGACGTTCAGGATCACCCTGAAGTTGCCGCACAATTTGGCATTCGTGGCATTCCGACCTTAATGGTTTTCAAGCACGGTGAAGCCGTTGCCACCAAAGTGGGTGCCGTCAACAAGGCCCAACTTACCAGCTTTATCGATAGCGCCATCTAAAATCACCCTACGTATTTTATTCGTCGCGCGGGCTCATCCGTAGCCCGCCAATTTTCTCATTCCCTAATTTATTCTCATTAAAAATAATGCATCTTAACGAACTCAAGGCACTGCATGTGTCGCAGCTGCTTGAAATGGCAGCTACCCTGGAAATAGACAACGCAAACCGTTTTCGCAAGCAAGAACTCATGTTTGCCATCATGAAAAAACGGGCAAAACAAGGCGAGCAAATTTTCGGTGACGGTGTCCTGGAAGTTCTTCCTGACGGTTTTGGTTTCCTGCGTTCCCCAGAAACTTCCTATCTGGCCAGTACCGATGACATTTACATTTCCCCCTCGCAAATTCGCCGCTTCAACCTGCACACTGGCGATTCCATCGAAGGTGAAGTTCGCGTTCCCAAAGACGGAGAACGTTATTTTGCATTAGTCAAGGTTGAAAAAGTTAACGGTGTGGCACCAGAACTGATGAAACACCGCATCATGTTTGAAAACCTGACACCCCTGCATCCCAACAAACCCATGCTTTTCGAGCGTGATATCAAAAGCGAAGAAAACTATACCGGCCGTATCCTGGATATTTTCTCCCCCATGGGCAAAGGCCAGCGCGCCTTGATTGTAGCTAGCCCTAAATCTGGTAAAACCGTCATGATGCAGCATATTGCGCATTCCATCTCGGCCAATTATCCAGATGCCGTCTTAATTGTACTGCTGGTTGATGAACGTCCTGAAGAAGTCACCGAAATGCAGCGTACCGTTCGCGGCGAAGTGGTTGCCTCTACGTTTGATGAACCTGCAACCCGTCACGTACAGGTTGCCGAAATGGTCATTGAAAAGGCCAAGCGTCTGGTTGAGCTGAAAAAAGACGTGGTCATTTTACTCGACTCAATTACCCGTCTGGCCCGTGCCTACAATACGGTTGTACCTGCCTCTGGCAAAGTATTAACCGGCGGTGTCGATGCCAACGCATTACAGCGCCCCAAACGTTTCTTTGGTGCCGCACGTAACCTTGAAGAAGGTGGCTCGCTTACCATTATTGGTACTGCCCTAATAGAAACAGGCAGCCGCATGGACGAAGTGATTTACGAAGAATTCAAAGGTACCGGTAACTCCGAGGTTCACCTTGAACGTCGCCTGGCTGAAAAACGCCTGTATCCTGCCATCAACCTGAACAAAACCGGCACTCGCCGCGAAGAACTACTCATGAAGCCCGAAACCCTGCAAAAAGTATGGGTTCTGCGTAAATTTATTCATGAAATGGATGAAGTCGAATCCATGGAGTTCATTATGGATAAAATCCGCGCAACGAAAAACAATGACCAGTTTTTCGACATGATGAAAAAATAACGCATTTCATCATGCAAACAAAAGGCCTGTTTATTTATTAACAGGCCTTTTTTATTAACAGTAATGATCATTTGTCTGTTCAAACAACAGGCTTCTGGCAGATATTTGTATTGTGTTAAACAATACGTTATGCTTGATGCAAGAATTAGCAATAATAATAATTTATCTTGGCTCAAATAATTTTTCAGGCAAATTGCATGCCGTACCGCTAAAGGAGATAAAGATGGAAAAGGAAAAAGAGCAAAAATTAATGTTGATGGATCCGGATACCGGTGAAGTCCACTCACTTCAACACTGGATTGCAACAAAACCCATGTGGGAAGGTTCGCTTACCAACCCCATGGAAGGGCTGATTGAAGTCGTGAAAGACGCAAACGGTAAATGGGTTGCCAAACATGAGAAAGGCACCGAATAATCCGAATGGGAAATTGGCCTGGTTACCTAATCAGGCCAAATAGATTGACCACCTTCTTTTTATAAATTTGCCATTTTTTGCGCTTTAATCCACGCCCACCCTTACAATATCTGCTTGTTCAAATCTCCACCCCATCAAAACATGTCTGTTCTCGGAATTATTGCCGCCTTGCACCAAGAAATCGCCAGTCTTTTACAAAACATGGGGTCAAATATAAAAACCCATCGAATTGGGCAGCGTGACTATCATGAAGGCACACTCATGGGGCGTCCCTGTGTCGTTGTACTTTCGCGCATTGGCAAGGTCGCCGCAGCAGCGACTACCGTAACCCTCATCCGGGAATTCAAGGTTAGTTCAATACTTTTCACTGGGGTTGCCGGCAGTATCAATCAACAGGTCAAGGTGGGTGATGTGGTGGTGGCCACTCAATTACTGCAATATGACATTAACGCCAGCCCGCTTTTCCCCCGCTATGAAATACCCTTACTGGGCATTAGCCATTTTGACGCTGACACGAGCCTTTCAGCCCAGCTTCAACAATGCGCACAGGATTACATTGATCAGGATCTGAACATAGACATCGATGCCACATCCCGGGAAGTATTCAAACTCCACCAGCCGCAATGCCATACCGGCATTATCATTAGCGGTGATTGTTTTGTGAGTGATGCCAACCATTCCCTGCAATTACAACAGGATTTACCCACCGCTTTATGTGTGGAAATGGAAGGCGCATCAGTTGCACAGGTTTGTTATGAATATGAAGTACCCTTTGCCATCGCCCGGATTATATCCGACCAGGCCGACGGCTCTGCGCACATAGACTTTAATGCATTCCTGGAACAGGTTGCGCGGTTTTATTCAGCCGGTATTTTAAAACGTTTTTTAAGCACCCGCCTAAATTAAAAAATTGGTTTCTTCAAGAACCCGCCCCAGCGCCAAACAGTCAGATCATTATCGGCTACAACTCAGATTTCAGTAACTTAAGCGCTTCCTGAAACTGCTTGCTTCTGCCCTGCTTCATGGAAAGGCAACTTTCCTGTTTGACAGAATTGTTGATATTATTGAACTGTTCAATCCGATAAGACATTGCCTGCCCATATTCATCATTATCGGACACCAATTCCGTATAGCTGCTTATAAAATCGCCGACAAACATATCCGCGTTTTGTTTGTTGAGCTGTAAAATTTTCCCGACGTCTTCCTGCATTTTATGTCTAAGACTGTCTGCTGAAAGTGTTGGGTCAAGGGCGGCACAAAACTCATGCAAAAAATAATAATCAAAAGAAGCCGTAAAAACCCTCTCTCTGGTTTCTTCTGTCACATTTTGTGCGCCACCAAGACACGGCCATAGCAAGAGTATGGCAAGCCATTTTTTTGCAATAATTCTCATGATTTCCTTTTTTTTGCAGAATGTTTTTTAACATTCTTACCTAAGATTAAAGCCACAAACTGATAAAAATCAATTTTATTTTGATCGAAATCCGGCTGGTTACAACTGCATATTTATATTTAAAAAAAACACTGTACAGCCTACCCAAAGTCCATATAAAATCTCCTCCCGGATTTATATTTGCTCCTGTTTTCCAGTAAGAAAACACGAGCAAAATAACGATAAACCGGCTTATCAAAAAACACTTCTGGAGATTGCGATTAGAGTCGATCTTTTTTTTAAAATAGAAGCTTCATCATGAATGCAATAAATAATATTTTATCAGCACTGGAAACCCGGGGCTGGGCTATTTTTGACGGGCTTATCCCTATTACCCTGACACACCGTCTATTTGCAGAGGGGCAGCAACGCTGGGAACAGGGCCAGTTCCATGATGCCCGTATCGGACGCGAACAGCAACTGGCACGGGTAACATCCATTCGCGGCGATTCTATCCTTTGGCTTGAACCAGAAAGCCAATACCCAGCCAGCCAGGAAATAT
>CAZPNE010000146.1:0-3973 GCA_964588255.1 uncultured Advenella sp.
TCAGTCATTACTATTGGGAATTATCCAGAAATTACACTCGCCCAGGCAAGGTTCAAACGGGAAGAGTTGCGTAAGCAAATAGCTGATGGGCTGGATCCGGTCATCGAACGAAAGCTGGCCGTAGAACTGCAAACACAGGCTGCCGGCAACACATTTCGCGCCATGGCCGAAGAATGGCTGGAGTTCAGAAAAGAAGAATGGAGTGTTGGCCACTATAAGCGCATGGCAAACGGCATCCGTAACAATGCCTACAAATACATAGGTGACCTGCCAATGAACCGGGTTACCGGCAAGTTGGTTCTTGATGTGATTAAAAAAATAGAAGCGCGTGGTGCCATTGAAATGGCGTCCCGGGTCTTTGATGGCATTAGCATGATTTATCGTTATTCTGTGGCCACCGGTCGGGCAACCGCTGATGTGACATATGGGCTGGCCCAGTTCTTGGCTCAAAAACCGCCAGTGCAGCACTTCCCTCATGTGAGTGAAGACGAATTGCCCAGGTTGTTGGCATTAATAGAAAGGTACTCTGGCCGAATAGAAACCATCAAGGCGCTGTATTTGATGATCCGGACATTTCCCCGGACAACCGAACTGCGCTTTGCTCGGTGGGAAGAGTTTGATCTTGAGGAACATATCTGGCTGATTCCTTCATCCCGCATGAAAGGCCGAAAAATGCAAAAGGAATATGGCCTGGATCATGTAATTCCGCTATCTAACCAGGTGGTCAAGATGCTGCGTGACCTGAAGTCGCTGAACGGACGTTTCCCGTTTTTATTTCCGGGTACCAAAAACCCGCGTACCTCACCAATTAGTGCTGACACCATGAATAAAGCCTTATCAACCATTGGGTTTGACAAGGCTCAGACCGGGCATGGATTCAGGGGGTTGTTTTCAACCATTTTGAATGAACGCACCACATTCAGGAAACAAGCGATTGAAGCGCAGCTGGCCCACAAGGAAAAAGACCTGGTGGTTGCGGCTTACAATCATGCAAAATACCTTGATGAACGCAGGGAGCTCATGCAGTGGTGGTCAGACTATCTTGACATTCGCCGGGCAGAGGTTGGGCCTGATGGTACCCAACTGGATCAGCCAACCATTCCAATACGTCAGATCCACGCCAGACTACGCATGTTAAAGACAGCTTGATTGAGGCAGGCGCCTTGCCGGCTATGACCAGCTGGCGCCATTTTTCTCGGCTGACCGGAATAAACTCTTTAACTTCATTCCAGCGATACAGGCCTTCAGGCAGGATTCGTACCACTTCAATATCATTTTCTTGTTTCATGACTTTGCTTTTCCTTGCTGGTTTAACCTGGCTGATCAGGGTTGCGAAGTGATTCATGCTATTTCCTTGTGTGTGCGGCTTACGTACTGATTAAATGCATTCAGTAGCTCGATATAATCGTCCAGCTTCACGTATTCGCCGTCGTTACTTTGAATAATGGCCGGTACGCCATAACCTTCACTGGCGCTTGTTTTTATATATTGAATACCCATGTCGTACCTTGGTATGTCAATATTTTTCTTCCTGAGGACATCATGACTGTTTGCTGGCCGTTGCTGCAGTGTGTTTTGGTAATCAACATTAAATGTGGTGCCTATTATGAAAGGAACACCGAGGGTAGGCGGGGCCACCCAGATCAGTATTAGATCGGTAGGCCTTTCGTAAAGAAAGGGCTTTGTTTTGAACCAATACCAGCTTCCTGATCGCTCCTGAGCTACCCATTGTGCCTCTGGTGGCAGCTCATCCCAATTTATTTGCATATCAATCTCCCATCATTCAAAAAGGAATGTCGTCATCCATCGTCATAACCTGGCTGGCCGTTGGCGCTGATGCGGCCGGCTGCTGGGCAGGTGCCGAGGGGTATGGGGATTCACTGAATCCGCTATCACTACGGCTACCCAGCATCTGCATTGACTCGGCCACGATCTCTGTTGCATAACGATCCTGTCCGGTCTGTTTGTCTTGCCATTTGCGGGTTTTGATACGGCCCTCTACATACACGGCACTGCCTTTTTTCAGGTATTGGCCAGCAATTTCAGCCAGGCGGTTATAAAACACGACTCGATGCCATTCCGTTTCTTCACGGCGCTGGCCAGTGCTTTTATCTTTCCAGCTGGAGGTTGTTGCGATGGAGATATTGCACATTGCCGCACCGTCAGGGCTGTAACGTACCTCAGGGTCACGCCCCAAATTGCCTACCAAGATGACCTTGTTAACTGATGCCATTGTTTTTGCTCCTGTTGGTTTCGGTTTTTCTGTCTGGTCTGTCTGTATTCACGCCAAACTGCTGTGCAATACGAATCAAAGTGTTCGGTTCACCTGATGAGTAGGTGCTGTATTGCGCATCACTGACCAGCGCCATGGTAAACATGGCCACTGTCGCTTCTTCGATGCTCATCAGGTCAATTTGCCCAGGGAAGTCATTGGTGTCCTTATCCAGGCCATAGCAGGCATACAGGGCTTTTCTTTCTTCATGGTGGAAGCCACGAAACATGGTCTGGGCAAACAGTTGCACGTCATGCTGGGTCAGGCAGTGGCCGTTAAGGCGTTCTTTAATAGCCGCATGGGTTTTGTGAAACAGACCCGTGCGATAAGCACGTTCGGCTTTAATACGTTTACGCTCTTGTGCTTCCCCGGCATTTCTGCCAGCAGACGGCATTTCATAACCCTGCTCTTGCAAAGCCTGCTTTACTTGTTTGTCTGGGTAAGCTTTGATTAAGGTGCCTTTGTCGGCATCCTCAATGTAAACCGGTTCAATATCGGATTTCTTCAGTAATTGTTCATAGGTCTTTAGTTTATCCGTGGGGACTTCATAGCATTTGCTGTTGGCCGGGCAATATCCTTTCAGGCTGTCGCTATAAGAAAAACGTTTGATTTCTTTTGCTTCATCCCCGCGTATGATCTTGATGCCTTTTTCCTCAAGCTCGATGCTGAGTAAATTGACGTGCAGTTGTTTTTTATTATTAAAGCAAACTGAATCTGTGCAGACGTCTGCACTTTTAATATCGTTAAACAGATCCGGCTGGGCACCGGTACGTTTTTTGCAGTCGGTACAGCTGCCGGCCTTGATGTCCAGTGCTTTGCTTTTTATATCAAATGGCGCATCGCCCAGATCCGTCATATAGTTACGCTGGATATGTTGCTGGGCTTCACGTACAGACATTACTGGGTCACGGCCATAAGCGTGCACGTTGGTAATTTCTTCCAGTGCCTGTTCCTGCAGTTTCTTGTTGGGTATTCTGGCCAACAGCAGGGCGGTAGAGGGACTTAATTTGTCATCATAGAAAGCCTTCCTTGATTTGGCTGACAGGGCACACAGTTTCATCCTGGCGTAAATATAGGAGCGGCTTTTGCCCAGCCTGATGGCAATGTCATCAACCGTTATCATCTTGCTGCTTTTAAGAAGGGTTTCATAGCCTTCTGCTTCTTCCAGGGGGTGAATATCTTCACGCTGCAGGTTTTCAATCACCTGCAGTTCCAGCATTTCCAATGGGGTAACCGTTACGATCCGGGCAGGAATGGCCGTTTGGTTGGCCAGCTTGCTGGCCCGGTACCGGCGTTCGCCAGCAATGATTTCATACTTGCCTTTTTCTGCCGGATGAAGCTGTACCAGGATAGGTTGCAGCACACCGTATTTTTCAATGCTTTTTGATAATTCGGTTAACGTGGATTCATCAAATTTCTTGCGTGGATTGGTGCTAGAAGGCACTAGGGTATCCAGCTGGATATATTGCGCCAGTTGTTCTTTTTGCTCGAAATATGCGACGGCATTCATAGTGACTCCTGATAGGCGTTGAGTACATTGTTTGCAAAAGAGGTGTATGAGCCATTGTTTTCAATGACATCATCAAACCAGAGCGCATTTAATGTGCCTGGCAAATTTGTATTTGCTGGCCGGTATTCAGCCTCAGCCCGGCTGATAAGCCACAATTTGCCACCCATCTTTTTTATCAAGTTAGCTTCGTT
>CAZPNE010000147.1:0-3953 GCA_964588255.1 uncultured Advenella sp.
GAAACACGCGGGCACGTGGTGGAGGGTAAGGTTGCTTATTGGCAGGTATCCATTAAAGTAGGCTTCACGCTGGAGTAATAATAATAGGCAAGTCTGTTGAAGCAGGCCGTTAACCAATAATTTCTTATAGTTACCCTGAGTTAAGCTGTTGAAATGAAAGGGCCAAGCCAAGTGTAATACCAGGCTTGGTCCATCATTAAACCTTAAGCCAATATGATCGATAGAGGCTGTGTTGTTTAGCCTGTTGGTTTTTAATTGGCTTGTTTGCGTAGCGCATTGTTAAGCTGATCAATGACTTCAGCCCAATCGGCATCTTCAATTTTCTCTTCTTTAAGCAAGGCTGCCTGTGATTCGCTCCAGAAAGGTGCATCTTCAAGCAGAATATCAGGTGGTAGAGGAGAGTGTTGAACCAAAAAGTTTCGTATGCCAGCTTCATCGGACGGCAAGCCAAGCTGGGCAAATAACTCCGAAAAACGGTGGTATGACATTTCCATAGCTATCCTTTAAAAAGGTTGTTGTTCAACAACCCTTTTAATACCTTTTCGCGGGTTTGACAATACCGGTTAATAAGGATGAAGATGGGAAATTGACCACCCGGTTCGTTCCCGTTTATAAATTACAGTTATAAAAAAGACCTGAGAACAATTCAGGCCTTTTTTCATGCATCAATACAGTTTTTAAGACTTAACGGCAATTTTACTGGTATCGTAAAACTTCAATCCCACCAGGGCAATGGCCAGTGCGGCAATAATACCTGGAACGGCAAAAGCCATGAAATTCTGGTAGTGGGGCAGGCCAAGCTGCATTAATATTCCGCCCAGCATCGGGCCAACGATGGCGCCAATTCTTCCTACACCCGACGCCCAGCCCAGGCCGGTGGAACGGATATGCATGGGATAATATTGCGCAACATAGGTATAAAGCAGGATTTGTGATCCAATAGTGGCTGCACCGGCAATCATCACCAGAAAATACAGGAAATAGGTGTTACTGCGGAAACCAAGCAAGGTTATGGCGATAGCACCCAGAATAAAGAAGATGACCAGTACACTCTTCAAATTGAATTTATCGGACATTCGTCCTCCCAGGATGGCACCCACCATGCCGCCGATATTCATGGCAAACAGGAACATCAAACCCGATTTCAAAGGGTAGCCAGCCGTTTGCATCAGCTTAGGCAACCAGGAGCCAAGGGCATATACCATGAGCAGGCACATGAAAAAGCTGATCCAGAAAGCCACTGTGCTAATGGCCCGTTTTTCACTGAACAAGTCCAGAATAGGTATTTTCCTGATAACCACGTCTTGCCTGGTCAGCTCGTACTGATTGCTTGCAATGATTTGCGGGTCGATTTTTGCCAGAATAGCTTTAACCTTCGTGTCTTTATTGTCCCTTAGCAGGAAACCCAGCGATTCAGGCAGCATTTTCATGATCAAGGGCAGCAGGATCAGTGGAATGCAGCCCAGATAAAACATGATTTCCCATCCCCATGTTGGCACAATCCAGATCCCCAGACCGGCCGATAGCATGCCACCTATTGCGTAACCGCTAAACATCAGGGCAACCAGCGTACTGCGGATTTTTTTGGGCGCATATTCAGAAATAAGCGCAACCACATTAGGCATGACCCCACCAATGCCCAGGCCTGCAATGAATCGCATGACGGCAAATTGGGCAGGTGTTTGGGAAAAGCTGCAAAGAAATGTAAACAGGCTGAATAAGACAATACAGAGCAAGATTATTTTCTTGCGCCCGAACTTATCGGAGGCCGTGCCCAATGTCATGGCTCCCACCATCATGCCAAACAGGGCGATACTCCCCAACGAGCCTGCCTCGATGGGTGTCAGCTGCCATTGATCCATCAGAATTGGCAGAACCACGCCGTAAATGACCAGATCATAACCGTCAAAGATAATAATCAGGGTACACCAGAACAATACATTCCAGTGAAATGACCTGAATTTCGCCTCGTCAATGACATGATTGATGTCAATTTTCCTCATTTTCCTTCCTCCTTGTTGATATAACTATTAATTTATTTTTAATGATGTCACTGTAAATTTTGTTATTTAATTGAGTTTTTTATTTAATTAAAAAGCGTTTCCGGGATTGAGGATCGCTTTGTTTTTATGATGATTTTTTTTCGGGTAAGGGGGTATTGCGGCTCATGATGAAAAATGCCAGCAGTCCGATAACTATCCCCCAGAAAGCAGAGCCCAGTCCCCACATTGTCATGCCTGAAGCGGTGGCCAGAAAGGTAATCAGTGAGGCATCCCTGTGCCTGGTGTCTTCAATAACGATGGCCAGGTTGGCCGTAATGGCACCAATCAAGGCCAGTCCGGCCAGAATGGTGATTAGCTCCTTGGGCAACGCTGTGAAAAGCATCACTATGGTGCCTGCAAAAAGCCCACCGACAAGATAAAAAATACCATTTGAAATACCGGCGATATACCTTTTTTTCTGATCTTCATGGGCATCCTTTCCGGTGCAGATAGCAGCCGTAATGGCAGCAAGGACAATGGTGATGCCACCGGTAAAGGCAACCAGCATAGAGGCCAGTGCGGTAATGACAATAATGGCTTTTGCCGGTACCCGGTAACCCGCCAGATTAAGGATAGTCATGCCCGGCAGGAATTGGCCGGTAAGACTGACCAGAGTAAGTGGAATCGTAAAACTTAAGAATGTCGCGAAATCAAAATCGGGGGCAGTCAACATTGGCATGGCCAGTTTGGGAGACAGCATGCTCAGGTTGGTCTTGTCCAGCAAAAAGGCAATGCTAAAACCAACAATGGCCACAATAACAATGTTGTAGCGGGGCAGGTAACGCCTGGACAGGATATAGGCCAGAATCATTCCCAGGGACAATAGGGGCGATAGGGCACTGGCTTCAAATGCCCGCAGGCCAAACTGCAATAAAATACCGGCAATCATGCCTGCGGCAATGCCCTGGGGAATCAGGCGAACCGCTTTATCAAAATAGCCCGTTATGCCAATGATGAACAGCAGAAAGGCCGAGCTCAGGTAAGCACCTACTACCTGGCTCATGGTGATTTCCGGAAAAAGGGAAATCAGCAGGACAGTGCCGGGGGCAGACCAGGCGGTTACCACAGGTACTTTAAGCCACCAGCTAAGAAAAATACCCGAGATGCCGGCACCAATGGATATGCCCCAGACCCAGGAAACCATCATGTCATTGGCAATATTGCCCATGGATGCTGCCTGGAAAAAAATGACCAGGGGGCCGGCATAGGAAATAAGCACGGCCAGGAATCCGGAAACGATAGCGGAAATTGACCAGTCAGTGTTTTTTTTGTTTAAGGGATATTCCTGCCCGTTATTTACGTTATCCAGTCTGCCGTTCATGATTGCTTACCCCATTCCCATGTCACCGCCGCCAACAGGCAGGATGGTGCCAGTGATATAGCTGGCTTCATCAGAGGCCAGAAATAAAATGGCATTGATCTGTTCCTGTATAGTGCCGTAGCGCTTCATCAGGCTGCTAGATACCGTCTGGTCAATAATTGCCTGATACCAGATTTTTTCCTGCTCCGATAACGGTTGGGGGTTGCGGGGTATTTGACGCGGTGGCGCTTCGGTGCCACCTGTGGCAATCGCGTTAATCCGGATGTTATTGTCGGCATGTTCCATTGCCAGGCTCATGGTCATGGCATTGACGCCACCTTTGGAGGCCGCATAAGGGATGCGATGAATACTGCGTGTGGCAATAGATGAGATATTCACAATAGCACCGCTTTGCTGGCTGATCATGGTGGGCAGTACTGCCCGACAGCTCCATAGTGTAGGGAACAAAGAGCGGTTCACTTCCGCTACGATTTCATCGGGTGCGTATTCCTGATAGGGTTTGGCCCAGATGGTTCCCCCTACATTGTGAATGGACACATCAATTTTGCCGTATATCTCAAGGGCACTATTGGCGACACCCTGGGCGCCTT
>CAZPNE010000148.1:0-3898 GCA_964588255.1 uncultured Advenella sp.
CCCATGAAATGGGCTTTGCCAAAAAAGTGGCCGACCGGGTGGTTTTTATGGATGAAGGGCAGATTGTGGAAGAAAATACCCCGGATGCATTTTTTGACCATCCGGTCCATGAACGGACCAAACTGTTTTTAAGCCAGATTTTGCATTAGAAATTTGCAAGCCAGGGATGAATGGCTTTGCGGGTCTGAAAAGTGTTTTCAGGGAGGGCAGGGTTGTTTCCCTGGCTGTTTTCTTTTGTAAAATTAAAAAATAGCCTGAAACCGGGTTTCTGCCCAAGAAGTGCAGTAAACTTTCATTTTCAGTTTATTTTTGTGTAAGTGATCATGGCACAACATTACGAATCGGCTATTACCCAATTTATTAAAGCGTACAAAACCAGTCACCCTGATACCGAAAAGCGTCAGCTTGAAGGGCGTTCGCTTTTGTGGGACAAGCAGCAGGATACCGAGCAGCTCGAGCAATTCAAGGCCGCCCGTGTTCCCCAGAAACCCTACGTTTATCAAACAAACTAAGCCATTCCCATGGCAGTAGCCCCAGAGGCACTTGATATACTGGTAGACCCCAAGATAGACAGTACCCCCGATGTGGTGGATACTGTCGCGCTGGCTCGCCTGTACGGTGAGCCGTTGTTCAATATCCCGCAAGACCTGTACATTCCTCCAGATGCCCTTGAGGTGTTCCTGGAAGCTTTCGAGGGGCCACTGGATCTTCTTCTCTACCTGATTCGCAAGCAAAACTTCAATGTGCTTGATATTCCCATGGCCGAGGTCACCCGTCAGTACCTGAGCTATGTTGACCAGATCCGTAACCAGAACCTGGAACTGGCTGGCGAGTATCTGCTGATGGCCGCCATGCTTATCGAGATCAAGTCCAGGATGCTTTTGCCGGTTCGCAAGTCGGATAGCGGCGAAGAAGTGGAAGATCCTCGTGCCGAACTGGTACGGCGTTTGCTTGACTATGAGCAAATGAAACTTGCCGCCCAAAAGCTGGATGCCTTGCCACAGCTGGGACGTGATTTCGAGCGTGCCAATGCGCAGATGGATTTAAGCGTAGAGCGCATGCTACCCGAGGTCAGTGCTGATGATCTCAGGCTGGCCTGGCAAGATATCATGAAACGGGCCAAACTGAATGCCCATCACCAGATTACCCGGGAGCAGCTGTCGGTACGCGACCACATGACGCATATTCTGCGAAGATTGTCGGATACCCGCTTTATGGAGTTTACCGAGCTGTTCATGGAAAGGGTCAGTGAAGGAGAACCGGCTGCCGTCATTGTGGTGCATTTTATCGCGATGCTGGAACTGGCCCGTGAATCACTCTTGGAAATCACCCAGGCCGAGCCATATGCCCCCATCTATGTACGGCTTGCCTATACAATTGCCGTTGAATAAATTGACCTTGTATAAATAAGAAAGGAAGACAATTGAAAGTAGTTCACACCATTGAGGAATTAAGGGATCAGCTGCGTGGCCAGCTGCGGGCTTCCTTTGTACCCACTATGGGAAATCTGCATGAAGGGCATTTGTCCTTAATGCGACTTGCCCGGCAGCACGGAGATCCGGTCGTTGCCAGTATCTTCGTTAACCCGTTGCAGTTTGGTCCTAACGAAGATTTTGACAAGTATCCGCGTACGTTAGAAGCTGATATTGCCAAACTTGAAGAACGGCGCGATGTCTATGTGCTGTTTGCGCCTTCGGTCAAGGAAATGTATCCTGAACCGCAAAGCTATCGCGTGCAAACGCCTTCTGACCTGGGCAATGTCCTCGAAGGAGAGTTCCGTCCCGGCTTTTTTGAAGGCGTGACAACCGTGGTGCTGAAGCTGTTTTCCTGTGTGCAGCCCAAAGTGGCGGTGTTCGGGAAAAAAGACTACCAGCAACTCATGATTGTGCGAAATATGTGCCGGCAGTTCCAGTTGCCCGTTACTATTTATGCGCATGAAACGGTACGAGAGTCTAGCGGGTTGGCCCTGTCTTCACGTAATCGTTTTTTAAGCGATGCCGAGCGTGCGGAAGCGCCCATCCTGTATGCTACGCTTAACCAGGTAAAAGACCAGTTGCTGGCCGGAGAAACCGAACCGGCCGCCCTTGAGGATTTTGCCAGGAATACCCTGGCAGGGCGTGGATGGCAGGTTGACTATGTATCCGTCAGGAAACAGCTTGACTTGCATGTGCCAACACCCGAAGAAATTGCCAATAAAACGCCTCTGGTTGTGTTGGCAGCCGCAAAACTGGGTGCAACCCGTCTGATTGACAATCTGGAAATCGAGCTTTAATTGTCCTGCACCTACAGGAAAGGGTAGGTGTCAAAAGTGCGGATGGTTCATATAATCTTGTTGAGTCTTATATAAGAGTTAAGGAGGTTATATGAATAACTCAAATTCAACACTCATGCAAAAACTGGCACAACTGACTCCACGAGAAAAAGAAGTGCTCAAGCTGCTTGGCAAGGGGCTGCCCAATAAGGTAGTAGCCATTATGCTGGGGGTTACCGAAAGAACGATAGAGGCTCACCGGGCACACATTTTTCGGAAAATGAAGGTAAAGAATCTTGCCCATTTACTTTATGGTTTTACTTGCCTTGAGTCAATTTAACTGATTCAGGCCGCGCCTTACATCAGGAAAGCCCGTAAACGGTTTGCCTGATGCACTTATGGCGTGTCAACCCGGTTTGGTGTACATTGTACGCAGGCCGGGTTGTTTGTATCCGGTTTCACGCCGGCATCTTGCGTGAAGGGGGCATTTTTATGGCCTGCCAGCCTGTAACAGGACAAATCCGTTTATCTGTTTTTAAAATGTAAACCATCATGGAAAAATTCAAGGTCGGTATAACCGGTGGGATTGGATCGGGTAAATCAACCGTTTGCCGTTTGTTTGCGCAATGGAATGTCACCATTATTGATGCCGATGCCATTTCACATGAACTCACCGGACCGGGTGGCAAGGCGATTGCCGCCATCCAGGAGGCGTTTGGTAGTTTGGCTATTAATACCGACGGTGCGATGGACCGCTCCTATATGCGGAAACTCGCGTTTGAAGATGTCAGTGCGCGTAATAAATTGCAAGCTATTATTCACCCTTTTATCAGTCAGGAAATGGCCAGTAAAACCGCCAGTGCCACCGGTCATTACGTGATTTACGATATCCCGTTGCTGGTTGAATCCATTCATAAATACAAGGACTTCCTGAACGTTGTGTGTGTGGTTGATTGCGAAGAATCCGAACAGATTTTGCGGGTGCAAAACAGAAGCGGATTGTCGGTCGAGGCGATCATGAACATTATCAGGGCACAGGCCAGCCGTGAACAAAGACTTGCAGTGGCCAACGAAGTGATATTTAATGGCAGTGGAGTTACCCATGAGCAACTACAGGAACGCGCTTTTGCATTGCACCAAAAATGGTTGTTGTTGGCGCGCAAGCTTTCCAATGCGAACTGAGTGCAGGAAGGAGTCAGATTGATTTTATACGAGTATCCATTTAACGAGCGAATCCGCTCCGTCATGCGACTGGAGTATCTGTTCAAGCGATTGTTTGCATTTGCCGGGGCGTCCGATCCCATGCAACAGCACGTGGCTTTATCGGTCTTGTTTGAAATCATGGATTCTTGTGACCGTGCCGAAGTGCGTACGGGGATTTTGCAGGATATCGACAAACAGAAAACCAATCTTGAGGCGTATCGCCATTATCCCGATGTCGATATCGTGGCCCTGAACCAGGCCATTGGTGATCTTGAGCGTGTTTCCGCTGCCCTGTCGGGTACCGGGCGCATTGGTCAGTCAACCCGCGAAAACGAATGGCTGATGAGTCTGAAAAACCGTTTTGCCATTCCGGGCGGCACCTCCCAAATGGACATGCCGTCTTATTCCGCCTGGCAGCTGTTTCCTGAAGAAGAGCGCAAGGCT
>CAZPNE010000149.1:0-3835 GCA_964588255.1 uncultured Advenella sp.
ACCCAACCGTTGGCCGATTGCGTGGCCGTGGTAGATACCATCTTTTCCAGATAGCGGAAGCCGGGCTCGTAATGGCCAAAGGCATACGTGGCGGAACCGTCGGCAATACTGGCGATAAGCGTTTCTTTTTGTTCAGCTGTGCCAAGCGCATTAATCAGGCCGCCAGAAAGCACGACGGTGCTGACATAAGGCTCTAAAATCAGGCCGGGTGCCAGGGCTTTCATTACCAGATACGTATCCAGCGGTGTACCGTTCAGGCCACCCAGGTCTTCGTGAAAAGGCAGCGCCAAAATGCCCAGTTCGGCGTAGGTATTCCAGGCGTTGCGGTCATAGGCCTCATCACTGGCGGCCAGTTTTCTTCTGGCTTCAAAAGCATAATCTTTATTAATGAACCGGCTAATGGTATCTTCCAGCGCCAGCTGTTCTTCTGTGAAATTAAAATCCATGGAAAAGCTCCAGATATTCGTTTACTAAGTTCAGGTAAGTAGGTTCAATATTGCCGTTATGCCTTACAGGCCAAGAATCATCCGGCAAATAATGGATTTCTGCACTTCACTTGAACCACCATAAATGGTTGTTTTGCGGACATTGAACGCATTTCCGGTTAAATGATAGAAATCGGCCGGGAATGCGCTGCTGATATCCTCATGGGAAGCGTCCATGATATGCACTGGCGCGTAATTGCCCAAGGCAAGCGAGGACAGTTCAGCAATGTCCTGTTGGATTTCAGAACCCTTCACTTTCAGAATCGATGCCTCTGGGCCGGGCGTGTGTTGCTTGCCATCGGCTGAAACCACTTTCAGGTTGGTAATTTCCAGTGCCATCAGGTCCAGTTCAATTTGGGCCAGACGGTCACGGAAACGCGGGTCTTCAATAAGCGGTTGGCCATTATTGCCTGGCTGTTTGCGAGCCATTTCCTTAACGCGGGCAAGTGCGGCTTTGGAGCGGCCAACCCGGGCAATATTGGTGCGTTCATGACCCAGCAGGAACTTGGCGTAGGTCCAGCCTTTGTTTTCTTCACCCACCAAATTGCTTACCGGTACCCGTACGTTTTCAAACCATACTTCATTCACTTCGTGCCCGTCATCTAGCATAATGATTGGCCGCACGGTAATGCCAGGCGTTTTCATGTCGATCAGCAAAAAGGAAATGCCGGCTTGCTTACGGACGTCAGGATCGGTGCGAACCAGACAGAAAATCCAGTCGGCGTGCTGGGCCAGGGTGGTCCAGGTTTTTTGGCCGTTCACGATATAGTGATCGCCATCGCGCACGGCAGTGGTTTTCAAAGAGGCCAGGTCCGAGCCGGCGCCGGGTTCGGAATATCCCTGGCACCACCAGTCTTCGCCTGAAATAATGCGGGGCAGGAAACGGTCCTTGATTTCCTGTGAGGCATATTTCTGGATAACCGGTGCTACCATTTTCAGGCCAAAGGACAACTGTTCGGGGGCGCCGTAAGTGGCGCATTCTTCTTCAAAAATATGACGTTGTACGGCATCCCAGCCGGTGCCACCATATTCAACCGGCCAGGCGGGGGCGCCCCATCCCTGACGGTATAATGTTTTTTGCCATTCCACCCGTTCCTGTTTGCCTAATGGTTCGCAGTTGAAAATTTTTGCCCTGATACTGTCACTGACGTTATTTTTCAGGAAATTCCTGACTTCTTCCCGGAAAGCGAGCTGTTCCGCACTGAAATTGATATCCATAGTTATATCTCTATCGTGTTTATTAAGGTTATGCAATTCTGCATTGCAAAATATAAATGTATAAAATGGAATTATAATACCCTGAATCCGCTTTCATTAAAAGCATCGCGTTTTAACCACCGTATGATTTGGAATGAGATCTTTCGCGAATAATATAGTGTATTATTATTGAATCCTTTATTTCCGCATTGCGGAATTGTTAATGAAAAAGTAGTTTAAATAGCCCTTTGGAGCCAGATTAAGAATGAGTCACGCAACTTATGAAATTAAAGATCGTGTAGCTTTAATTACGTTTCAGAACCCTCCCGTCAATGGCATGAGCTATGCGCTCAGGAAAAGCCTGGTTGTTTTTATTGATCAGGCCGAAGCAGACAATGGTGTTGATGCCATTGTGATTACTGGTTCTGCACGTGCCTTTTCGGGTGGTGCCGATGTTACCGAATTTGGTACCCCCAAGGTTTTGCAGCAGCCCATTTTGCGCGTGGTTATTGAAGTGCTTGAAAATGTCACCAAGCCGGTTGTGGCTGCCATAGATGGCGTTTGCCTGGGCGGTGGCCTGGAACTGGCCTTGGGTGCCCATTACCGTGTTGCGGCTGCCCATGCGCAAATCGGTCTGCCAGAAGTCAAGCTGGGCCTGTTGCCAGGCGCGGGTGGTACACAACGCCTGCCACGTGTTGTCGGGCTGGAAAAAGCCTTGCATATGATTACTACCGGACAAATCATCAAGGCCAAGGCACTGGCTGATACCGCTTTGCTGGACAAGGTGGTTGACGCTGACGTAGTGAGTGCCGCTATTACATTCGCCAAAGAAGTGGTTGCCCAAAAACTGCCGCTCAAGCGTGTGCGCGATATTGAAATCAACCCAGAGGGTGCCCGTGAAATTCTGGATGCCACCCGTGAAAAGCTTGAAAATGGCAAAAAAGGCCAAATCGCCCCGCTTAAATGCCTGGATACCGTGCAAGCCAGTGTTTTCATGCCATTCGATGATGGCCTGAAATACGAGCGCGAATTGTTCCTGCAACTCATGAGCTCTCCTGAGTCTGCGGCCATGCGCCATATTTTCAGTGCCGAACGTGCGGCCACCAAGATTCCTGACGTGCCCGCCGATACCTTGTTGCGCAAGGTTGAAAAAGTGGGTGTGATTGGTGCCGGTACCATGGGTGGCGGCATTAGCATGAACTTCCTGAACGTGGGTATTCCGGTTGTATTGTTAGAGCAGAAACAGGATGCCCTGGATCGTGGCGTGGCTACGATTCGCCGCAACTACGAAAACACCATGAAAAAAGGGCGTATTACGGCAGAGCAGGTAGAAGAAAGAATGGCGCTGCTGTCAACCACCCTTAGTTACGATGATTTCGGTGATGTTGACCTGGCCATTGAAGCGGTTTTTGAAAATATGGATGTCAAGAAAGCCGTATTTTCAGAGCTGGATCGGGTCATGAAAAAAGGATCTATCCTGGCGTCCAATACGTCTACCCTGGACCTTAACGTGATTGCCGGCTTTACCAGCCGTCCCGAAGATGTGATTGGCCTGCACTTTTTCAGTCCTGCCAACGTCATGAAGCTGCTGGAAATCGTGCGTGGTGAAAAAACCGCCAAAGATGTGTTGGCCACTTCCATTACACTGGGCAAGAAAATCGGCAAGAAACCGGTCGTATCCGGTGTGTGTGACGGCTTTATTGGTAACCGTATGCTGTATGCCTACCGTGATGCGGCAGATAACGCCATGCTGGCCGGTGCATCGCCCTCACAAATCGACAAGGCCCTTGAAAGCTTTGGTTTCGCCATGGGTCCTTACCGTGTGGCCGATCTGGCCGGTCTGGATATTGGCTGGGCCGTGCGCAAGCGTCGTGCCGAGGCTAATCCTGACGCTTATGTGCCTGTTGTGGCAGATCGTATTTGTGAAGCGGGCCGTTTCGGCCAGAAAACAGGGGCGGGCTGGTACACCTATGAAACCGGTAACCGTACGCCTATCGTTGATCCGCTGGTTGAGAACATTGTCAAGGAATTCCGCGAAGCCCGTGGCATTACTCCACGTGAAGTCAGTGATCAGGAAATTGTTAACCGCTGCATTTATGCGCTGGTTAATGAAGGTGCCAAGATTCTGGAAGAGGGCATTGCCCTGCGTGCTT
>CAZPNE010000150.1:0-3753 GCA_964588255.1 uncultured Advenella sp.
CCGTGCAGTTGCCACCAATGAAGTTTTTAACGCCTTTGGCAAGCGCGGCATCAATCACGCCACGGTTAACCGGATCAAGTACGATAATGGCATCATCTTTCATGCGCAATGAACTGGCGGCATCAATCCAGATGCCATCCCAACCGGCAGCGCGCAGCTTGGGAAATACTTCTGTCGTGTAGTCTCCGCCCTGTGCCGTCAAAATAATGGGCAACTTCTTGAGTGCCTCTATATCGTAGGCATTTTGTAGCGGGCCAGCGCCCTGCGCCCAAGCGGGAGCAGCACCACCAGCGTTACTGGTTGAGAAAAAGACAGGATTAATAAGATTGAAATCCCCTTCATCACGCATACGCTGCATGAGAACAGAGCCTACCATCCCGCGCCAACCGACCAAACCGACAGATTGTGTCATTTTTAACTCACAAAATTTCAAATTACAAAAAATTCAGACAACAAAAGGGACACTGTCACGTTGGTAGATACCCACCTTCGCAACAAGCCCCTCTTTACTATTTAGTGCTTATATTACAACACTATATCAGCTTAATGCTTTCAAGACAGCATCACCCATTTGAGAAGTTGAAACTTTTTCTGTTCCTTCTTCATAAATGTCGGCTGTACGCAACCCTTGTGCCAGCACCTGGCGAACAGCCCCTTCAATTTTGTCTGCCGCAGCGGTTTCATTTAATGAATAACGCAACATCATGGCAGCAGATAAAATAGTGGCCAGGGGATTGGCAATATTTTTGCCGGCAATATCCGGTGCCGAACCATGGCTGGGCTCATACAAACCCTGGTTGGATGCATTCAGGGAAGCTGAAGGCAACATGCCAATGGAGCCGGTTAGCATGGCGGCCTCATCAGACAGGATGTCGCCAAACAGGTTGCCGGTAACAATGACATCAAACTCTTTAGGTGCACGTACCAACTGCATGGCGGCATTATCAACATACATATGGGACAGGGCAACATCAGGGTATTGTTTGGAAACATCAATCATGATGTCACGCCAGAACTGGGAAGTTTCCAGTACATTGGCCTTGTCAACGCTGCACAATTTACCATTACGCTTGCGGGCCGCCTCGAAGGCGATTTTGGCAATCCGGCGAACTTCGGTTTCGGCGTAACGCATGGTATCAAAACCTTCCTGCTCGCCTTTGAAAGCACCATCTTCGGCCGTACGGACACCGCGTGGCGTGCCGAAATAAATATCACCAGTCAGCTCACGGACAATCAGAATATCCAGGCCAGAAACCACTTCGGGTTTAAGAGAAGAAGCATTAGCCAACTGTGGATAAAGAATGGCTGGACGCAGGTTTGCAAACAGACCCATATTTTTGCGCAGGCCAAGAATAGCCTGTTCAGGACGATGCTCACGAGGCAAAGCGTCATATTTCCAATCACCAACGGCACCAAACAGAATAGCATTTGAGTTTTTCGCCAGTTCCAGTGTTGATGGCGGTAACGGATGACCCAATTGGTCGTATGCTGCGCCACCAACCGGTGCTTCTTCAAGTGCGATATCCAGTTTGAGTGCGGTTAACACACGCACCGCCTGGTCTACAATCTCTTTTCCAATGCCATCACCTGGCAATACTGCAATTTTATAAGTCATGTAAAGTTCCTGTTATTTAACCAAGCCGGCATTGCCTTCAAGCCATGGGTGACGGGCCAATCGCTCTGCTTCAAAAGACTTGATCTTGTCTGCTTTTTGCAGGGTAAGGCTAATATCGTCAAACCCGTTAAGCAGGCAATATTTGCGGAACCCGTCAATCTGGAAAGACATTTCACGGCCATCGGGGGCAATCACCACCTGGCGCTCCAGATCGATACGCAGTTTATAGCCGGCAAAACCCTTGACCTCATCAAAGAGGCGGGACACTTCCAGTTCGGAAAGCACAATAGGTAACAAGCCATTCTTGAAGCTGTTATTAAAGAAAATATCCGCAAAGGAAGGGGCAATAATTGCCTTGAAACCATACTGTGTTAGTGCCCAAGGTGCATGCTCACGACTTGAACCACAACCAAAGTTTTTGCGGGCAAGCAAAATTGAAGCGCCTGTGTAACGGGACTGATTCAAGACAAAGTCGGGATTCAGCGGACGCTTGCTGTTATCCATGCCGGGCTCGCCATGATCCAGATAACGCAGCTCGTCAAACAGGTTGGGGCCAAAACCGGTACGTTTGATAGATTTCAGAAACTGCTTGGGGATAATCAGGTCTGTATCCACATTTTCGCGGTCCAGGGGGGCTACCAAGCCTTGATGTGTTGTAAAAGCTTCCATTTCAGTTATCCTAATTTTCTGACATCAACAAAATGACCGGCAATTGCGGCAGCAGCAGCCATGGCAGGACTAACCAAATGGGTACGACCACCCTGCCCCTGACGGCCTTCAAAGTTCCGGTTTGAGGTTGAGGCACAACGCTCTCCGGGCTCAAGACGGTCAGCATTCATGGCCAGGCACATTGAGCAACCTGGCTCACGCCATTCGAAACCGGCGTCAATAAAGATTTTATCCAAGCCTTCCTGTTCGGCCTGTTTCTTGACCAGACCTGAACCGGGTACCACCATTGCCTGAATGACATTTGATGCGACATGTTTGCCTCGGGCTACCTTGGCAGCAGCACGCAAGTCTTCAATGCGGGAATTGGTACAGGAACCAATGAAAACGCGATCAATGCGGATATCTTCGATAGGCGTATTGGGCTTCAGACCCATATATTCGAGTGCGCGCTCCATACCACTACGGCGGACATCATCTTTTTCCTTGTCAGGATCGGGAATGCGGTCTTCAATAGACAATACCATTTCAGGTGAAGTACCCCAGGTTACCTGTGGTTTGATATCGTTGGCATTGATTTCCACTACCGTATCAAACTTGGCGCCTTCATCAGAGTGCAATGTTGCCCAGTACTTGACCGCCTCGTCCCACAAGATGCCGGTTGGTGAATAAGGACGACCACGGAAGTATTCAATGGTTTTTTCATCTACGGCAACCATACCTGAGCGGGCACCTGCCTCGATAGCCATATTGCACACGGTCATGCGACCTTCTACGGACAAGGCACGAATGGTGCTACCCGCAAACTCAATGGCATGACCTGTACCACCAGCCGTACCAATGACGCCAATAATATGTAAAACCACGTCTTTCGCGGTACAGCCAAATGGCAACTCACCTTCTACCTTGATGAGCATGTTTTTGTTCTTTTTCATCAACAGTGTCTGGGTAGCCAGAACGTGTTCGACTTCAGATGTACCAATACCAAAAGCCAATGCCCCCATCGCACCGTGCGTGCTGGTATGCGAGTCACCGCACACAACCGTCATGCCTGGCAAGGTTGCACCTTGCTCTGGGCCAATCACGTGCACAATTCCCTGACGCATGTCATTCATGCGGAACTCAGTGACACCAAAGGTTTCACAATTTTTATCCAGGGTATCAACTTGCAGTCTGGAAATAGGATCGGCAATGCCTTCAGCCCTGTCTTTAGTGGGCACGTTATGATCGGCCACGGCCAGATTGGCACTTAGACGCCATGGTTTGCGCCCGGCAATGGTCAGGCCCTCAAAAGCCTGTGGACTGGTTACTTCATGCAATAACTGACGGTCTATATACAATAAACAGGTACCGTCTTCTCCCTGGTCAACTACGTGAGCATCCCAGAGCTTGTCGTAAAGTGTTTGCGCCATTTTTCTCTCCGCACAACTAAATGAATAGTTTTGTTGGGTTGACAAAAACCTTTTTGTCAA
>CAZPNE010000151.1:0-3717 GCA_964588255.1 uncultured Advenella sp.
AGAATGGAAAATAGCCGGGTCCCATGCGGGCGGGCGTACCCATGTCATAGCTCGTGGAGAACAGCGCAAAGCCAACCCCCAGAGCAATGAACATCAAACCCGACCAGAAGTCCTGATTGTTCTTGATTAACATGAAATCATCCTCTTTCTCTCCTTAATTGCTTTTATAAAAGCTTAATTAAAATGGCACATATAACTGCATTGCGGAATTGTAAGGGATTCATCCTATAAGTTAATGAACAAAACATTACCATTTAGTCATCTTGCAAAATAATGCCCTTAATGACGCATTCTTTACATAAAGTATTGGTAAATACCCTAGCAAAAATTAGTTTAAGCGACTGAATTTATTGCATAATGAATGATTATTACCACAAGTACTAATGGAGAAATGCGAATGTGGCATTGTCTGATCGTAGAAGATGATTACGAAAACGCCCGTTACATCGCCAAAGGCCTTACCGAACTGAAGCATAAAACGGTAATCTGCAGCAATGGTCCCGATGGACTGAAAAAAGCCCTCAGCGACCAATGGGATCTTATTATTCTTGACCGCATGCTACCTGGCAATATAGATGGCCTGTCCATTCTTTCCACCCTCAGGTCAACGGGCAATAAAACCCCAGTCATTATTTTAAGCGCCCTGTCTGCCGTAGATGAAAAGGTCAAAGGGCTCAAGTCGGGCTGCGATGACTACATGACCAAGCCGTTTTCATTTTCAGAACTGATCGCCCGCATGGAAGCACTGATTCGCAGAACCACCAGGAACGATCATACCGTACAACAGCTGCAGGTAGCAGACCTGAAACTGGATCTGGTCACACGCAAAGTTGATCGCTCAGGCACTCAGATCAACCTGCAACCACGTGAGTTCCGCCTTTTGCACCACCTCATGCTTAATGAAGGCAATGTCGTCACCCGCACCATGCTGCTTGAAGCCGTGTGGGATTACCGGTTTGACCCCCAATCCAATGTCATTGATGTACAAATCAGCCGCTTACGCCGGAAAATTGACACGGAATTCACCCCGGCACTGATTCACACCGTGCGGGGAGAAGGCTATCTTCTATCCACACAAGCACCCGATAATTGACACGCCATCAATCCAATGACTGAATATATCCGATTGAAAATTCGCAAGACGTGGGACTCGATCTCATTTCGCCTGATGGTCAACTATGGCCTGCTTGCTTTTTTCTCAATTCTTGTTCTGCTGGCTTTTATCTATCTTCAGGTGATTGGCACGCTCCATTCCCATGCCTCACAGCAGGCTACGGCCTCCATGTCCCGCCTGGCGGGTGAGTTTATGATAGAAGGAAGGAAAGGCCTGATACAAGCCATCAACATGACCATCCTGGACCAAATTGACGGTAGCCAGGAGATCTACCTTTTACTGGATGAAAAGGGCCAAAAACTGGCCGGTAACCTGGAACATCGCCCTAAACTGAGCGAAGCCAATAAAACCGAGGTTCCACTGGAGCTTTATGGCAGGCACACGACGGCCCGGATGCTTGAAACCAAGTTGCCAGACCAAAGTACCCTCCTGACTGGCATTGACCTTGACTCCATGAACGATACTATCCGGCAAATTGGCCAAGCCTGCCTGGCCACCGTATTTATTGCCTTTTTAATGGTCATGATAGGTGTTCATATGTTTCGCAAGGAACTCGATTACCGGGTTGGCTCCATCCGGAAAACCGCTGTTAAAATCAGTGAAGGCAATCTTTCTTCCCGGATTCCCCTTTCTGGCACTAAAGACGAATTTTATTTTCTGAGCAGCGAAATCAATTCTATGCTGGACAAAATTGAATCGCTTATGACTGGTATCAGGCATGTTTCAGACACCATCGCCCACAACCTTCGCACCCCCCTTACCCGGATCCTTAACCAGTTGCGTTCGGTACAAAACCCGCAACACAATGAATCAGACTTGCGGGCAGTGATTGACCGCTCCATCAATGAAATAGAAAACCTGAACAAACTGTTTGAAAAACTGCTTTATCTTTCAGAAATAGAATCAGGCATCCAACGTCAACGATTCTGGCAATGCGATCTGGAAGAAATTGCAGCCGCTGTCGTTGATATGTACGAAGCCTACGCTGAAGAAAAAAACCTGTTGCTAACACTTCAGTCAAGCGGTCAGGCACGGGTATGGGGCGATGCAGACTTGCTGGCCAGCATGCTTTCACAACTCATTGAAAACGCCATCAAACACGCCAGGAAGGATATTAGCGTCACGATCACGACAAACGACAAACATATTAATCTGCGGGTCTCTGACGATGGCCCGGGCATTCCTGCCGACGAGTACCCCAATATCGGCCAGCATTTCCATCAACTGAATCCTGACACTAGCGGTTTTGGGCTGGGTATGGCCAGTGTGCGTGCCATTCTGTCATTACATGACGGAAAGCTGGGCTTTGCCGACAATCAGCCAGGCTTGATTGTGAATATCCAACTGCCCGTATTTGAAGACTCACCGGGCATAAGCCAATAAGCCATTGAGCGCTACCAAGGCAAGCAATATTTTCAGCTTATATCCCCGCCCGAGTGGCGAGAATTTACGCGGTTTTTGCTAAAAAGAACCAAAATAATAAAGGCCCACGTTTAAAAAACGTGGGCCTTTGAATTTGGTGCCGGCTAAAGGAGTCGAACCCTCGACCTTCTGATTACAAATCAGCTGCTCTACCAACTGAGCTAAGCCGGCTAAAGAAAAAAATTATATATCTTTTATTGCCTGGTTGTCCAGAAAAAAATACTTATTTGTTGCAAAAAAAACACAAGCAATAAAAAATCCCGCTTATTTAACCACCTTCAACCACGGCGCTTTTTCTGCGCCGCTTGACGGCGGATCATCATTAGGATCATCAAGTGTCTCTTCTGCGTCGACATCCTGACCGGGTACATACTCTTCTGTTTCAAACTGCATACCTTCCTGGGTTTCGCGAGCATAAATCGCAGAAACCGCACTAACCGGCACGGAAATGCTGCGTGAAGCCCCATTGAAGCGTGCATTGAAGCTGATCCAGTCATTGTCCATGGACAACTTACCCGTTGCCAGTGCACCAATATTCAGGGTGATATAGCCATCACGCACATGTTCTTGAGGCACCTGGCAATATTGATCCACCTTTACCATGAGATGAGGGGTATAGCCTGAATCGGTACACCATTCATACAAGGCACGAAGCAGATAAGGTTTTGTAGAAACAGAAGTCATGATATTAACGTCGCATTACTTTTTCTGAAGGCGTCAAGGCTTCGATATAGGCAGGACGGGAGAAAATGCGTTCGGCATATTTCATCAGCGGCGCTGCGCTCTTGGGTAATTCAATACCATAATGATCCAGGCGCCACAACAACGGAGCCACCGTCACATCCAGCATGGAGAACTCTTCACCCAGCATAAAACGATTTTTAATCAGCAAAGGGGCCAACTGGGACAGACGATCCCTGATGGTTCGACGGGCGAGCTCAAGGCGTTTTTCATCTGCCTGCAAACTACGATCCTCTAGTACGCCCACTGACACAAACAACTCTTTTTCAAAGTTATGCAGGAACAGGCGCGTACGTGCACGCATGACAGGATCAGCGGGCATTAGTTGAGGATGCGGAAAGCGCTCATCAATATATTCATTGATGATATTTGATTCATAAAGAACCAGATCACGTTCAACGAGAATAGGCACTTTGCCATAAGGATTCATGACAGAAATG
>CAZPNE010000152.1:0-3714 GCA_964588255.1 uncultured Advenella sp.
TGGAAATTACAGAAGGCGAAGGTAAAGTTCGCATTGTCAAATTCTCACAAGTGCAACCTGTTGCACCTGTTGCCGTACCAGAGGCATCCGTGGCTGTCGCCCCTGCACCTGCCGCTGCGGCAGCGGCTCCTGCAGCCAGCGCCGAACCGGTTGTAACCGGCCACGTCGTCAAAGCACCCATGGTGGGTACTTTCTATCGTGCACCTAACCCCAACGCACCTGCCTTCGTTGAAGTGGGCGCCAGCGTGAAAGAAGGTGACGCACTGTGCATTATCGAAGCAATGAAACTGCTTAACGAAATTGAAGCCGATAAAACCGGTGTTATCAAGGAAATTCTGGTTGAAAACGGCGAACCTGTTGAATTTGGCCAACCTCTATTCGTGATTGCCTGATATGTTTGAAAAAATTCTTATTGCGAATCGCGGCGAAATTGCACTGCGCATTCAGCGGGCATGCCGGGAACTGGGTATTAAAACCGTTGTCGTGCATTCCGAAGCTGATCGCGATGCAAAATACGTGCGACTGGCCGATGAGTCTGTCTGCATCGGACCTGCGTCTCCACAGCAAAGTTATCTGCATATGCCTGCCATTATTTCGGCAGCAGAAGTCACCGATGCGGAAGCCATTCACCCCGGTTATGGCTTTCTGGCAGAAAACGCCGATTTCGCCCAGCGTGTTGAGCGTAGCGGTTTTGTTTTCATTGGCCCCCGTCCTGAAACCATCCGGCTGATGGGTGACAAGGTCAGTGCCAAAAAAGCCATGATTGAAGCCGGCGTTCCTGTGGTTCCCGGTTCTGAAGGCGCCTTGCCCGATGACAACGAGTACGTGCTGAAAACGGCCCGTGAAATTGGCTACCCGGTGATTATCAAAGCGGCCGGTGGCGGTGGTGGGCGTGGCATGCGGGTGGTACATACCGAAGCTGCCCTGTTAACTGCTGTGCAAATGACCAAGGCCGAAGCCCAGGCGGCTTTCAATAACCCTGAAGTCTATATGGAAAAGTTCCTCGAGAACCCAAGACATATCGAGATTCAGGTATTGGCCGATGGTTTCAAGGAAGCGATTTGGCTGGGTGAACGTGATTGCTCCATGCAGCGTCGGCACCAGAAAGTAATTGAAGAAGCACCGGCACCGGGTATTCCACGCAAGCTGATTGAGAAAATCGGTGAGCGATGTGCCGATGCCTGCCGCCGTATTTCATACCGGGGTGCAGGTACGTTTGAGTTTCTTTATGAAAATGGCGAATTCTATTTCATCGAAATGAATACCCGTATTCAGGTTGAACATACCGTTACCGAATGCATTACCGGCATCGACCTGGTTCAGCAGCAAATTTTCATTGCTGCCGGAGAGCCTTTCAAGCTGAAACAAAAGGATATCCAGTTCAGGGGCCATGCACTTGAATGCCGTATTAACGCCGAAGATCCTTACACGTTTATGCCATGCCCCGGTCTGATCACCAGCTGGCATACACCGGGTGGTCCTGGCGTAAGACTTGATTCCCACGTGTTTAGCGGTTACAAAGTACCCTCTAACTACGACTCCATGATTGCCAAATTAATTACCTATGGCGATACACGGGAACAGGCCATTGCCCGCATGAAAATTGCGTTGTCGGAAATGGCGGTGGAAGGTATTCAAACCAATATCCCATTGCATCGTGATCTCATGAACGATACCAATTTTGCCGACGGTGGAACCAGTATTCACTATCTGGAACACAAGTTAAGCGAACGTGTTAAAGCATAAGTCTACGATGATTCGAAAAAATAGGCCGAGATTATTCTCGGCTTAATTCATAATAAGGAAAAATGATGCGTGAACTGGTGCTGATGTGTGCCGAAAATGACGCTGAGCAGCTGTCGGATCTGTTGCTTGAAGAGGGGGTTCTGTCGGTGTCGGTTGAAGACGCCGATCGCGACACCGATGTAGAACAACCCTTGTTTGGTGAGCCAGGCACCGAGCCTGATGTGCAGGCCTGGAAGCATAACAGGGTTGTGGCACTGTTGCCCGATGATATCGAACCCGCAGCCCTTCTGGCGCAATTGCAGGCCCAAACCGGGGTGGATTATGCCAATCAAAGCCAGTTGCGTGAAGTGGCCGATGAAGACTGGGTTAGGCTGACACAATCACAGTTTGAGCCTATCCAGATTGCCGGCCGGATCTGGATTGTTCCCAGCTGGCACAAAGATAATCCCATTGTGCCACCAGAAGCCCCCGAAAACGGCCAGAAAAACATTCTTGTTGAACTGGATCCCGGGCTGGCTTTTGGAACCGGCAGTCATCCAACCACCCGCCTGTGTACCGAGTGGCTTGAAGCCTGCCTGCCGGCCAATACGCAGGTACTTGATTACGGTTGTGGTTCAGGTATTTTGGCGATTGTGGCCAAAAAGCTGGGTGCGGCACAGGTTATTGGTGTCGATATCGATGAACAGGCTGTTCAGTCTGCCCAATATAATGCGCAGACCAATGAGGTTGATATCGATGTTTGCCTGCCCGATGGCCTGGCAGCAGGCACGTTTGATGTAGTCGTGGCCAACATCCTGTCAAACCCGCTAAAGGTGCTCGCGCCCATGTTGGCAGGCCGGGTTGCGCCAGGTGGCCATCTGGTATTGTCCGGCGTGCTGGAAAGGCAAGCCGAAGAAGTGGCCCTGGCCTATGCGCCCTGGATTAAAATGGGTGTTTGGCGCAGCCATGAAGGTTGGGTTTGCCTGCATGGCCAGCGGGCATGACAACAAGGAACCACTCCGATGAGAACCCGTTGCACGAAATGTGAAACCATTTTCAACATTACCGAAGACCAGCTTGCCTTGCGGGATGGTCTGGTTCGTTGCGGTATTTGCAAGAATGTTTTTAATGGCCGCGAAGCCCTGTTACCTGAAGAGGTAGATGACTTTCCGGTTCTTGAGCATGAGCAGGCAGTATGGCCTGAAGAGCCTATCATTGCGGGGCATGAGGTCAGCAACATCTATCCTGAAGATGCGGGTGACATCAACCAGCCGGATTTGTCTGAAAAGCCTGATGAACCCACGTTGCGTGATGAACCCGATTTTCATATGGGACATGATGCCGGCATTTATGATAATGAGGAAAATGAGCCCGCTTTGGGCAGGCAGTCCTGGCAACAGGCAGCCGAGCCCATTATGCTTCAAGATGAGCCTCCTGGCATTTATGATGACCAGCCCTTGAAGATGGATGCCGATGATGCTGGTAACTATACGGCAAGCGGCTATTACCAGCGCACTACCAGTATTTACTGGATCCTGGGCATCTTCCTGGGGTTGCTTGTGTTGATTGCGCAAAGTCTGGTGGTATACCGTAACCAGCTGGTTAATATTGCCCCTGCCTTGCAACCAACCCTGCAGCGAATTTGCCAGGTTGCCGGTTGTGAGTTGGGTTCCGATAAAAATCTGGCCAGCCTGCAGCTGAAAAACTGGGTTCTCAAGCCCGATCTGGCGGCCAATCCCCAGGACGGCGTGACCGCCTTGCGCCTGCAGTTTACCCTGCGCAATAATGATGCCAGGGCCCAGATATGGCCTTTGCTGGTGATTAATTTGAAAAACCAGCAGGGCTTAATCGAAATTACCAAAATCCTTGAACCCGGAGAGTATGTACCGCGCAATCTGCTGGAACAGAAATTTCAGCCGGGTACCGAGGTATTTATCAATGTACCGCTTGCCGTCTTCAATGTGGCTGTGTCCGGTTTCGAACTTAGTT
>CAZPNE010000153.1:0-3672 GCA_964588255.1 uncultured Advenella sp.
TCCAGTGTGATGGCATCAAGCCCAAAGACATCCATCGCGAATATAACCAGCATGCACTCATTACGTCTGCACGGGCTCAATTCCCCAAACCGGGCTGGGCCTGGGAGCGCTTTACCCAAGAGGGTCCCCTGGCCGTCTTGCCACACCCTATTTTCAAGGATGCCCAGTCTATTGTGTGGTGCACCTCGCCAACGCGCGCCCAGGCATTGGCCCAACTTGATGACGATACTTTCTCCCGGACCCTTACCGAACATTTTGGTGAACGGCTGGGTTTGCTAAGCGTACTGGAAAAACGGTCTATTTTCCCGCTTCATTTAAGCGCCAGTAAAAACACGGTTAACGGACATATCGCCACGCTTGGCAACGCGGCCCAAACCCTTCACCCGGTTGCCGGACAGGGCCTGAACCTTGGCCTTCGCGATGTGGCCACCCTGGTTCACTGCCTCAAACCATGGATGCTCAATACCAGCCAGGCAGCCTCCCCCTTCCTGAACAAGTTTGCCAACAGCCGTAAATTTGACCGCAGGCTAACCTGTGAACTGACCGATTTCCTGCCGCGTATTTTTTCAACCGGCAATCCGCTGGTAGAGCATGCCTGCGGATTAAGTCTGCTTGGCATGGACCTGGTCAAACCACTGCGTCACCCTCTGGCCCTGCATTTGTTACAGGGCTTCAGAAACTGAATTTTCAGGCAAATCGCTCATTTTTTACTCAGCGACAGCCCAATTGGTTAAAATCTACGCATGCATATTGGTCCCTGGCACCTTCCCAACCCTGTTTTTGTCGCTCCCATGGCGGGAGTGACTGATCGTCCTTTCCGCCAGCTTTGCAAGCGACTGGGAGCAGGTTATGCCGTTTCTGAAATGGCTGCCAGCAACCCAAAACTCTGGGATAGTGTCAAAACATCAAGACGCATCAACCATGAAGGTGAGATAGATCCTATTGCCGTTCAAATTGCCGGTGCAGACCCTGACATGATGGCTGAAGCGGCCGTTTTCAACATAGAAAAAGGCGCTCGCATCATTGACATCAACATGGGCTGCCCAGCCAAAAAAGTCTGCAGTGTCGCCTCAGGTTCTGCGCTGCTACGCAATGAGCCCCTGGTTGCACAAATTATTGAACGAGTTGTCAAGGCGTGTACCCCCTACAACGTGCCGGTTACCCTTAAAACAAGAACCGGCTGGGACCGTGAAAACAAAAACGCCTTGCGCGTGGCCCGCCTTGCAGAAAGCCTCGGTATTGCCGCCTTAACGCTGCATGGCCGCACCCGATGCGATTTATACTCCGGTCAGGCTGAATACGACACAATTGCCCAAGTCAAAGCAAACATCTCAATTCCCGTTATTGCAAATGGGGATATCACCGATCCTCACAAGGCAAAATACGTACTAGACTACACCAAAGCAGATGCCATCATGATTGGCCGTGCGGCACAGGGAAACCCCTGGATCTTCAGGGAAATCAATCATTTCCTTGATACCGGCCAATTGCTGCCAAAGCCCGTGTTCGGGCACATGAAAGCCATCCTGCTTGAACACCTGCATCATCATTACACCTTCTATGGTGAATACACCGGGGTTCGATCGGCCCGCAAGCATATCGCCTGGTACATCAGCAAACTGCCTGAAGCAGACTCTTTTTGTGACAGGATGAACCGAATCGACAACAGTCATGATCAGTACACGGCCGTAGAGCAATGGTTTGATCAACTGATTATCCGCCAAGGGCAGCAACCGGCAACCAGCCCGGCCCACTGAAAATACCCTTGTATTTTTATATCCAATAATATAATTCCACTAATATCGTTACGCCATGAATAATACTCAAAATCTTCAAGAGTGTGTCCGTACCAACCTAGAGCTATATTTCAAGGAACTCGGCGACAGCAACCCGAGCAATCTTTGGGAAATGGTTAACAACTGCGTTGAAAAACCGCTGCTTGAAGTTGTTATGCAAAAAGCCAACAGCAACCAATCCAAGGCGGCTGAAATGCTTGGCATCACTCGCAATACCCTGCGTAAAAAACTTATTACACATCACTTAATCTAATCACCATGAAACTTTCAACTGCCTTACTTTCGGTTTCAGACAAAACCGGCATTGTCGAATTTGCTCAAGCCCTTTCACAACGTGGCATCAAGCTGCTGTCCACCGGTGGTACTGCCGCCTTGCTAAAAAAGGCCGGTCTTGCCGTTACCGAAGTTGCCGAACACACCGGATCTCCCGAAATCCTTGACGGTCGGGTCAAAACCCTGCACCCCAAGATTCACGGAGGCCTGTTGGGTCGCCGGGATGATGACATCCACCTGAACACCATGAAAGAACACAATATTGACCCCATCGACTTGCTGGTGGTCAATCTGTATCCTTTCCGTGAAACCATTGCCAAACCCGGTTGCAACTTTGCCGACGCGATTGAAAACATCGACATCGGTGGCCCCGCCATGCTGCGTGCCGCTGCCAAAAACCATGGCACCGAAGCCGGTGGCGTTACCGTGGTGATTGACCCGGCCGATTACGACCAGGTCTTGCAGGAGATTGACACAAATGGCCAAACCTCTTATGCCCTGCGCCTGAAACTGGCCAGCAAGGTTTATGCCCACACCGCGTCCTACGATGGTGCCATTACCAACTACTTAACCAGCCTGGCCGATGCCGCACCGGCACAAAACACCGAACCGGCCCGCAAACAATGGCCGTCTACCTTAACCGTTCAGGTTCAGCAACACCAGGAGCTGCGTTACGGTGAAAACCCGCACCAGTCCGCCGCCTTCTACATTGACCCCAATGCCCCCGAAGGCCTGCTGGGACGCTATCGCCAGTTGCAGGGCAAAGAATTGTCCTATAACAATATTGCCGACTCCGATGCGGCATGGGAATGCGTGCGCACCTTTGAGGCACCCGCCTGCGTGATTGTGAAACACGCCAATCCTTGTGGCGTAGCCGTGGCCGAATCTGCGGTTGCCGCCTACCAAAAAGCCTTCAAGACCGATCCCACTTCCGCATTTGGCGGCATTATTGCCTTCAACCGTCCGGTAGACCTGGCCACTGCACAAGCGGTTAGCGAGCAATTCATGGAAGTTCTGCTGGCGCCTTCTTACACGGCTGAAGCCCTGGAGTTGCTGGCCGCCAAGAAAAACGTGCGCGTCCTTGAACTGGCGATGGGCAACGGTAAAAACGATTTCGATATCAAACGTGTAGGCGGTGGCTGGCTGGTCCAGGACCCTGATGCCTTCGACCTTGATACCAGCGCCCTGAAAGTGGTTACCCAAAAACAACCTACCGAACAGCAAATGCAAGACCTGCTGTTTGCCTGGAATGTCGCCAAATTCGTCAAATCAAACGCCATCGTGTTTTGTGCCAACGGCATGACCATGGGTGTAGGCGCCGGCCAGATGAGCCGTATCGACTCTGCCCGCATCGCTTCCATCAAGGCGGAAAACGCAGGTCTGTCACTGAAGAACTCCGCAGCCGCATCTGATGCTTTCTTCCCGTTCCGTGATGGTCTGGATGTGATTGTTGCCGCTGGCGCCGATTGCATTATTCAGCCCGGAGGCAGTATTCGTGACGATGAAGTCATTGCCGCCGCCGACGAACAGGGTATTGCCATGGTCTTTACTGGCACCCGTCACTTCCGTCACTAATACACGCAATGCGCATACTTGGTATTGA
>CAZPNE010000154.1:0-3646 GCA_964588255.1 uncultured Advenella sp.
TGGTGGGTTTTGCCAACTACATGATTCCCTTGCAGATTGGTGCATCGGACATGGCCTTTGCCCGCATGAACAATTTCAGTTTCTGGTTGTTGCCGGTGGGTGGCCTTTTGTTAACCGCCTCATTCTTCGTGCCCGGTGGCGCCACTGCGGCAGGTTGGACGATGTATGCACCTCTGTCCCTGCAAATGGGGCCGGGCATGGATATGGCCATTTTCGCCATTCATATCCTGGGTGCGTCTTCTATCATGGGGGCGATTAATATTATTGTGACGGTGCTGAATATGCGGGCACCCGGCATGACCCTAATGAAAATGCCGTTATTTTGCTGGACCTGGCTGATTACCGCTTACCTGCTGATTGCCGTGATGCCCGTGCTGGCGGCTGCCGTGACCATGCTGCTGACCGACCGTCATTTTGGCACCGGATTTTTCAATGCGGCGGCGGGGGGAGATCCGGTCTTGTACCAGCACGTATTTTGGTTCTTTGGGCACCCTGAAGTTTACATTATGATTTTGCCGGCATTTGGTATTGTGTCTGCCGTCATTCCCACCTTCTCGCGCAAAAAACTGTTTGGCTATGCATCCATGGTGTATGCCACCTCGGCGATTGCCATCCTGTCCTTCATTGTGTGGGCACACCATATGTTCGCTACGGGCATGCCGGTAACCGGACAGTTGTATTTCATGTATGCCACCATGCTGATTTCCATCCCGACCGGGGTAAAAGTGTTCAACTGGGTGGCCACCATGTGGCGCGGTTCATTAAGTTTTGAAACCCCCATGCTGTTTGCAATTGGTTTTATTTTTGTGTTCACCATTGGCGGTTTTACCGGGCTGATTGTGGCCGTGGCGCCTATTGATATTGCCGTGCACGATACTTATTACGTGGTGGCGCACTTCCATTATGTGTTGGTGGCCGGTTCTTTATTTGCGCTGTTTTCAGGCACCTATTACTGGCTGCCGAAGTGGACGGGATACATGTATGACGAGAAGCTGGGCAAGATTCACTTCTGGTCAACCATGCTGTCTTTTAACCTGACGTTTTTTCCGATGCACTTTTTGGGTCTGGCCGGCATGCCGCGCCGTTATGTGGATTACGCAACGCAGTTTACCGACTTCCACCAGGTCGCCACGATTGGGGCCTTCTGGTTCGGGTTTTCGCAGTTGCTGTTCCTGTATATCATCATCAAGACCTTTCGTGGCAAGGGGCAGAAAGCAACCGCACAAGTATGGGAAGGCGCTGAAGGTCTTGAGTGGACGCTTCCATCACCCTTGCCCTTCCATACTTTCGAGACACCACCGGAAGTGAAGTAAACCGATTTTTTATTAACAGGTATAAACAAAATGACACCCGAGCAACGCAGCAAGAACAGAAGAGCAGGCCTTATATTGGCAGTTGTGGTGCTGCTGCTGTTCTTCTGGACAATAGGCAAAGGCCTGAAGATTGTTTGATCAAAGGGCACATGAATGAGTGACGATATTAAAGAGCTGGCACAGCGAAAACTGAATTTTTTCCAGACCCTGAAGGCCATATTGTGGGCTTTTCTGGGCATTCGCAAAGGCGCCAGTTATCAGGAAGACATTTCAAAGCTCAATCCGGTGCATATTATTCTGGCTGGCATTATCGGGGTTCTTATATTTATTTTTATATTGGTGATGGTTGCTCGTTGGGCTATTTCAGGGTTGGCCTGATTCCAAGTAAACGTATTTGTACCAAAGGAGAAAGCTATGGGTGCAAGTCACTCCGTTAATGGCAAAGAGGCACCATATTATTATGTGCCTTCCTTTTCGGGCCATCCGGTCAGAACCAGTTTTGCCATTTTGATTATGCTGATTGGGGCGGTAGCCTGGGTTAACCGTGTTCCTTACGGGAACTGGGTTTTTCTGGTGGGTTTGCTGTCATTGTTTATCATGCTGTTTTTCTGGTTTGGTGATGCCATTCGGGAGTCCGAGAGCGGGCTTAACAGCAAGCGCATTGATGATTCCTATCGTTGGGGGATGGGTTGGTTTATTTTTTCCGAGGTCATGTTTTTCGCGGCTTTTTTTGGCGCGCTTTGGTATGCCCGAGAAGTCACCACTCCCTGGCTAAGTAATCTGGATCACCAGTTAATGCTGTGGCCGGGTTTTTCAGGTCAATGGCCCAATTTCGGACCGGCAGGGATTGTTCAGCATTTTGAAATTATCGGGCCTTTCTGGCTGCCCACCATTAATACGATGTTACTGTTAACGTCGGGGCTTACGCTAACCCTTTCCCATCATGCCTTGCGGGCCAGCAAGCGGGGCAGCAGTATTTTCTGGCTGTTTCTGACGGTCGCTCTGGGCTTTACCTTCCTGTATCTGCAGGCTGTTGAGTATATGCATGCCTATTCCGACCTGAACCTGCGTTTTGATTCTGGTATTTATGGCTCGCTGTTTTTCATGTTAACCGGATTTCACGGTTTTCACGTATTGCTGGGCGCCACCATCCTGACCATTATTTTGCTGCGCCTGATCAGAGGGCATTTTACGGCCGATCACCACTTTGGTTTTGAAGGGGCGGCCTGGTACTGGCACTTTGTGGATGTTGTCTGGCTGGGGCTGTATTTATTTGTATATTGGTTTTGAACAACCGGTAACCGTGCAAAAAGGGCCGGTTTGATCCGGCCTTTTGCCGTTAAGGTGAAAGGGTGTTGGCTATGGCCTGAATCCAGTGCTGTGGATCCAGCCCATGTGGTTGGCAAACAGCACGAAGGCCAGCAGGGCAATGGAAAGTCCTACGCGCAGGGTCAGGGCGTTGACGGTTTTATTGCTGGTACCCTTGTCCCGCATCAAATGGAAAAAAGCAACTGCCAGGCTGGCGATAATGGCCAGGAAAGCCACCCCGATGAATACATGCATGATAGCCCCTCCAATGGGAAAAAACGAATGAAATACAGTCAACCCGTAAAGATAAAGTACTGGCTTGCCTTGGTGCTTTTGGCAATGCTGGTCGTGATTTTTACTTTACTGGGTCAATGGCAATTGCAGCGTGCCGATGAACGACGGGCCATTCAGGCCAATATCCAACACGGGCAACAGCTTTCCTCCTTGTTACTTCAAAATGATACACCTGAAAGTGAATGGCGAGAATGGCGAAGCGTTAGCGTGACTGGCGTGTGGCAACCGCAGTTCAGTGTGTTGCTAAACCGCAATCATCAGGGCCGGCCAGGTTATTGGCTGGCTACGCCCCTTTTGCTGGGGCATGCGCCCCATCATAAAGCCGTCCTGGTTTTGCGCGGCTGGTTTGAGCGACGCATTGCACCGGCCCCACTTCCCCATTTTCCGCTAACGGCGGGTACCGTTACGATCCAGGGGCAGCTGTTGGAGCATGTGCCACGGCTATTTGAGCTCTGGTCTTTATCGGGTGAAAGACAGGCGCAATTGCCTGCCCGTCTGCCTTTGCCGGAACCAGACTTACCCCAGGTGCAAAATCTTGAATTGAAAAATCTGGCACAGGCAAGCGGACTGGTTTATTTGCCGGTGGTGGTTCGGCAAACCGGTGTGGCCGATGACGGTCTGGTCAGGGATTGGGCAACACCGCCTGTTGATCATCACAAAAATACCGGCTATGCCGTGCAATGGTTTGGGTTTGCCCTGATAGCGCTGCTGGCCATGCTGTTTGTAGGATA
>CAZPNE010000155.1:0-3618 GCA_964588255.1 uncultured Advenella sp.
TGCGCCAGACACCCGATCTTTCCCATTTTTGGATGCCCTTTACCGCCAATAAAAATTTCAAGGCAGCACCTCGCCTGTTAAAGGCGGCTAAAGGCATGTATTACACATCTATCGATGATCGGCAAATACTGGATGGCTGCGCCGGTTTATGGTGTGTGAATGCCGGGCATGGCCGTGAGGAAATAAGCCAGGCCATGATTGAACAAATAAACGTGCTGGATTACGCGCCCGGTTTCCAGATGGGTCATCCCATCGCGTTTGAAGCGGCTCAGGCTGTCGCCGAGTTCATGCCTGAAGGGATCAACAAAATATTCTTTACCAACTCCGGTTCAGAGTCTGTGGATACGGCTCTGAAAATCGCCCTGGCCTATCATCGGGCCAACAAAGAGCCCACCCGCTCCCGCTTGATTGGTCGTGAACGCGGGTATCATGGCGTTGGTTTTGGAGGCATTTCAGTGGGCGGTATCAGCCCCAACCGAAAAACCTTTTCCAACAGCCTACTTCCCCAGGTGGATCACTTGCCCCACACGCACCATCTGGAACACAATGCTTATAGCAAAGGACAGCCCGCCTGGGGCGCACATCTTGCTGATGAGCTTGAAAATATCATCGCCCTGCATGATGCTTCCACCATTGCCGCGGTCATTGTAGAACCCATTGCCGGTTCTACAGGCGTGCTGATTCCACCCAAAGGCTATCTGGAACGATTGCGTGAAATTACCCGTAAACACGGCATTTTACTTATTTTTGATGAGGTCATTACCGGTTTTGGACGTCTGGGTACCGCAACTGCCAGTGAGTATTTTGGCATCACGCCCGATCTCATCACCCTGGCAAAAGGCCTTAGCAATGCCGCTGCACCAGTGGGTGCGGTGGCTGTCCAGGAAAATATTTACAACACGATCATCAATGATTCCGCAGGTGGCATTGAACTCTTTCACGGCTATACTTACTCGGGACACCCCCTGTCTGCCGCCGCCGTCAAGGCAACCCTGGAACTGTACGAAAAAGCGCGTATTTTTGAAAATGCCAAAGCAATGAGTGGCGTGTTTGAGCAGGCCGCACACGCTTTGAAAGGTTTTCCTCACGTTTTGGACATACGCAACCTTGGCCTGGTAGCGGGTGTCGAGCTAAAAGCCAGACCCGGTGCCCCTGGCGCCCGTGCCGCTGAAGTTTTCCAGAAATGCTACGAACAAGGGGTCCTGCTGCGTTACACCGGCGATATTATTGCCATTTCGCCCCCGCTCATTATTAATGAAGAACAAATCACACAGATATTCAATGTCCTTGGCAATGTCCTGAAACAAATGGATTGAGACTTTAAAAATAGCAAATAACACTTACCAGACAAGAGTTTTGCAGCCACAGCCAGGCTTACCTCTGGCTGTTTTTTTGCTTATAAGGTATAGTATCATTTGTTACGGTTTTATCCGTTACGCAAGACCGGGCAACAAAACGCAATACCATACAGGTAAACCTTCGATGGTTTTGAGCCAGTAGATCCCCTTATAATAGTTGCGCTTTCAACTATAATTGAGAACTCTTTTTTAAATTATTCAAACGCATGACAACACTAAACGAGACACATAACCCCCAACTGCAAAGCTGGATTGAATCAGCCAACATACCCGGCAACGGTTTTCCCATCCAGAACTTGCCCTTTGCCTCATTTCGCCAGGCCAACTCAGAAGAAGCCTTCCGTCCTGGCGTTGCCATTGGTGACCAAATTATAGACCTGGCTGCACTGGCAACCCTGAATTTGTTTGAAGGCAAAGCCCAGGAGGCCCTGAATGCCTGCCGTGGCACCCACCTGAACGAATTGATGGGACTGGGTCAGGCATACTGGTCTGCCTTACGCCTTGCCTTGTCACGTGCCCTGAAAAGCGGCTCTGAATTACAAGCCAGCATACAACCTTTGCTTGTACCCCAGGCCAATGCTCAATACACTACTGCGGCCAAAATTGGCGACTATACCGACTTTTATATTTCAGTGCATCATGCCACTGCCGTAGGCAAACAGTTCCGCCCCGATAACCCCTTGTTGCCCAACTACAAATGGATTCCCATCGGTTACCATGGCCGCGCCTCCAGCATTGGTGTTTCCGGTCAGCAGTTTCATCGTCCAGTTGGGCAATTGCGTCCGGCAACTGAAGATGGAAAACCAGAATTAAGTCCTTGCAAACGTCTTGATTACGAACTTGAATTGGGTGTTTTTATTGGCAGCGGCAACGATCTTGGCCATCGCATCAAGATAGAAGATGCCCCCAAACACATTTTTGGCCTGTGCATCCTGAATGACTGGTCAGCCCGTGACTTGCAAGCCTGGGAATACCAGCCACTTGGCCCATTCCTGGCCAAAAACTTTGCCAGCACGATTTCGCCATGGGTTGTTACCACAGAAGCCCTGGCACCGTTCCAGACCGCTTTCTCCCATCCTGCCGAAGACCCTCAGCCACTTGAGTACCTCAGCTCCGAAGAAAACAGCAAGGCCGGTGCCTATGATCTGAAACTGGACGTTCTGATCAGCACCGAAAAATCGCGCAGCAGCAATCAGCAACCGGCAAAACTGGCCAGCAGCAACTTCAAGGATGCCTACTGGACCATTGCCCAAATGGTTACACACCACACGGTTAACGGCTGTAATCTGCAACCGGGAGACTTGCTGGGCTCAGGCACCCTGTCTGGCCCCAACCCCGAAGAGGCGGGTTCATTGCTGGAAATGAGCGAAGGCGGGAAAAAACCCATCGCACTGCCCTGGGGTGAGAAACGCACCTTCCTGGAAGATGGTGATGAAATTATTATCAAGGGCGTTTGCCGGAAAGAAGGTTATCCCGATATCAGCCTGGGTTCTGTGTCCGGAACCGTGCTGAAAGCCTTGTTCTAATCGCGCTTTTATTCAAATAAAAAGGACGGTATTCAAACCGTCCTTTTTATTGGCAACCAATACTGGTCTGCAACCAACAATCAGCAGCGATAAGCCCGCTGCCTGAGTGCGTGATCGATTAAAACCAGCGCCAGCAAGGCCTCGGCAATAGGTGTTGCACGAATACCCACGCAAGGATCGTGCCTGCCCAGGGTTTGCACCATGACCGGCTCACCAGCCTTGTTCAACGATTTGCGTTCAATACGGATACTGGAGGTTGGCTTGATGGCCAGAGACACCGTAATATCCTGGCCGGTAGAAATGCCGCCCAGAATACCCCCCGCATGATTGCTTAAATAACCATCAGGTGTCAATTCATCGCCATGCTCGGAACCGCGCTGGGCCACAGACTCGAAGCCTGCACCGATAGAAACCCCCTTCACGGCATTAAGACCCATCATGGCATGTGCAATATCGGCATCAAGGCGATCATAAATAGGCTCACCCCAGCCAGCAGGCAGGTTTTGGGCCACCACTTCTATGCGTGCCCCGATAGAGTCGCCGTCCCTTCTCAATTCATCCATGTAACTTTCCAGTTCGGGAACCAGACTTTGGTTCGCTGCAAAAAACGGATTATTGGCGACATGATCCCACGAAATGAAGGGAATTTCGACAGGACCCAACTGGCTCATGTACCCACGGATAACCGTGCCGAACTCTTGTTTAAGCCATTTTTTGGCCACCGCACCGGCCGC
>CAZPNE010000156.1:0-3542 GCA_964588255.1 uncultured Advenella sp.
TTAGCGATGTATATGCCATGGGCGGCAAACCCATCATGGCGATTGCGATTCTAGGCTGGCCCATTTCAGTGCTCCCTGCCGAGATTGCCCGCCAGGTTATTGACGGCGGTCGCGCTGCCTGTAAAGAAGCGGGAATTACACTGGCTGGCGGTCATTCTATTGATGCGCCCGAGCCTATTTTCGGCCTTGCCGTTACCGGCATTGTGCCCACCCACCAGGTCAAACGCAACGCCAGTGCCCAAAGCCAAGACCGCCTGTATCTTACGAAACCACTGGGCATTGGTATCCTGACCACTGCCGAAAAAAAGGGACTATTGCAAGAACAGCACCAAGGCCTGGCAACCCGTACCATGTGCATCCTGAACAAACCGGGCGCCGCTTTTGCCGAATTACCAGGCGTTCATGCCATTACCGACGTAACCGGATTTGGCCTGCTGGGGCACCTTGGCGAGATTTGCCAGGGTTCTGGCGTGCAGGCGCAAATCAGCTACGGCAACATTCCCGTTCTAGATGGTGTCCACGGCTATATTGAACAGGGCTGCGTCCCCGGTGGCACCCAGCGCAACTTTGACAGTTACGGCCATCAAGTCAGCACCATTGATGAACGGCAAAAAGCCCTGTTTTGCGATCCGCAAACATCTGGCGGCTTGCTGGTGGCGGTTAGCCCCGATAGCGAACAGGCCTTCCTTGAGCTTGCTACCAAGCTGGAAACCACCGTGTATCCCATCGGCCACCTCTTGCCCGGCCAAGACAGTCCGGTCCTGATTACCGTCAAGCCCTAGTCCATGAGCAACTCTCAACCACTGTCGACACTTGATACCGACCAATATGCGCATATACTGCAGCACCCCATGCTGGATTTGCGGGCGCCCGTTGAGTTCCAGCTGGGTGCCTTTCCCGGTGCCGTCAATATTCCGCTAATGACCAATGACGAGCGGGCGCAGGTAGGCACCTGCTATAAACAGCATGGCCAAGAGGCCGCCATCAGGCTGGGACACCAGCTCGTTTCAGGTTCAATTAAAGAAGAGCGCATCAACCAGTGGATGGCCTTCTGCAAGAGTAATCCGGATGGTTTTCTGTACTGCTTCAGGGGAGGCCTGCGATCCCGCATTGTTCAGCAATGGCTTGCAGAAAGCGGCATGCCCTACCCCAGGGTAACAGGTGGCTATAAAGCCCTGCGCAATTTCTGCCTGCAGCAACTTGAGACGCTAATTAACCAGAAGATGTTCGTACTTAGCGGGTATACCGGCAGTGGCAAAACACCCGTTATTGCCGCCTTACCCAACAGTATTGACCTGGAAAAAGCGGCACACCACCGGGGCTCTTCATTTGGCCGTCATGCACAACCCCAAGCCACCCAAATCAACTTCGAAAACCATATTGCCCGCCAATACCTGAACAAAGGTCACAGAGACACCTGGATATTTGAAGATGAAAGTAAAACCATAGGTTCCTGCCATCTGCCCATTGCCCTTTATGAAAACCTGAAACAGGCACCCATTGTTTTACTTGAAGCGTCTTTTGAATATCGTTTGCAACATATCAAAGAAGAATATATTGATTCAATGCTGGCTGAATTCATGCAACAAGACCCGGAACAGGCCTGGCCAGCATTTGGCCAATACCTGGAACAAAGCCTGTATGCCATCAGAAAACGCTTAGGTGGCGCGCTTTACCAGGAATTAAGCCAGATACAGCAACAAGCTATCAATAAACACCGGGAACAAGGCGATACCCAGGCACACTTGGCATGGCTAAGTCCGTTGATTGGGCAATACTATGATCCCATGTACCGCTACCAGCTTGAACAAAAACAGGAACGCATCATTTTCAAGGGAGACAGCCAAGCCGTTCTTGAGTATTTATCAGCTTGCTGATCACCTCGGAGTATCCCAATCTCGTACTTTATACGTAGTTAGGCATATTCACGCTTATGTTTGCATGGCGACCTTTTTAAGTAACTCAAAAAAATTGCCCCTGATCCGGGGACTCCGGTTCAAGGGCAATTTTTACGTATATACCGATCAATAAAACTTAATCGGATTAACGCCGTTTTAACTGGCTGACATCACGCACGGCACCACGGTCGGCCGATGTGGCCATCGCGGCATACGCCTGCAAGGCTTGAGAAACATAGCGCTCACGGTTTTCAGGTTGCCATGCACGATCACCCTTGGCTTCCATGGTGGCACGGCGGTGGGCCAGCTCTTCGTCAGAAATAGCCAAGTGAATGGTCCGGTTGGGGATATCAATTTCAATCGTATCACCTTGCTGAACCAAGCCAATATTGCCACCTTCAGCCGCTTCAGGAGACGCATGACCAATCACCAGACCAGATGAACCACCCGAGAAACGGCCATCGGTTAACAGGGCAGCTTTCGCACCCAAACCTTTGGATTTCAGGTAAGAAGTCGGGTACAGCATTTCTTGCATGCCAGGGCCGCCTTTGGGGCCTTCATAACGAATAATGACCACATCGCCTTCTTTGACCCGGTCTTCCAGAATACCGGCGGTAGCCTCTTCCTGGCTTTCGTAAATAACGGCCTTGCCGGTAAATTTCAGGATGCTTTCATCAACACCCGCTGTTTTCACGATACAGCCGTTAATCGCCAGGTTGCCATACAGCACAGCCAAACCGCCATCTTCTGAATAGGCGTGTGCCTTGTCGCGAATACAGCCATTGGCCCGGTCAAGGTCAAGGCTGGGGTACTGCCGTTCCTGGCTGAAAGCCACCTGGGTAGGCACACCACCAGGGGAAGCCTTGTAGAATTCTTTAACTTCGTCGCTGGCATTGCCACCGCTGATATCCCATTGTTCAATTGCTTTGCCAAGGGTTCCGGCATGCACGTTACCGGCTTCCAGGTTCAGCAGCCCGGCACGAGACAATTCACCCAAAATAGCCATAATGCCACCGGCACGGTGCACATCTTCCATATGGTATTTATTAGTTGCCGGTGCCACTTTGCTTAGACAAGGCACGTTACGGGAAATGCGGTCGATGTCGGACATGGTGAAATCAACCCCGGCTTCCTGGGCCGCGGCCAGCAGGTGCAGCACGGTATTGGTTGAACCACCCATGGACACGTCAAGCGTCATGGCATTTTCATAAGAGGTTTTGGTCGCGATATTGCGTGGCAGCACAGACGCATCATCTTGCTCGTAATAGCGCTTGCACAAGTCAACCACCAGGCGGCCTGCACGCAGGAACAGGGATTTGCGTTTGGCATGAGTGGCCACCAAAGAGCCATTACCCGGCAAAGACAGGCCCAGTACCTCGGTAAGACAGTTCATGGAGTTGGCGGTAAACATGCCTGAACATGATCCACAGGTAGGGCAGGCACTGCGTTCAGTCTCAAGCGATTGGGCATCGGAAACCAGAGGGTCGCCGGCCTGGATCATGGCATCAATCAAGTCAATCTTGGCAATAATCTGGCCCGTACCCGGCGCGGTAACTTTACCGGCTTCCATCGGGCCACCCGATACAAATACAACCGGGATATTCAGGCGCATGGCGGCCATGAGCATGCCGGGGGTGATTTTAT
>CAZPNE010000157.1:0-3448 GCA_964588255.1 uncultured Advenella sp.
TCCTGATGATACCGTTCATGCCAATATTGCTTCACATCATAAGACGGTATTTCAATGGGCACATCAACACGTCTTACGGTTTTATCCCGACATATGATCTGCGCCAAATGCACGGGCGCCAAAGCCAGCAAATCGGTGGTGCGGACAATATCCGCCAGCCCAAGAAATGAGGGCACCCACAGTTCAATATTCCTCGAGATACCGGCATCATCAATCGCTTTTTCCAGCAGCCAATGCGCGGTACCGCTGCTTTTTACCGCAACATGCCCCTCGGCCTTGAATTGCTCAATCGTCAGTTCATGGTTAATGCGCGCATGATTACGGCGGATCAGGCACACATAATGCTCCCGGAATAATTTCTGCTGGTAAAAACCCGGGCCCATGATGGTGGTAAAGCCCATGGCAATATCAACCTCACCACGTTCAAGCTGAAGCGGTGTCTGTTCCGTAAAATCAATGACTTCTATCCTGACCTTGGGGGCCAGCCTGTTCAACACATTTTTAAGCCGGGCAATTACCACCACCTGCCCCGTACTGGTCATGCTTAATCGAAAAATACGGTTGGAGCCAAGCGGATCAAAACTGGCTGCCCCCTCTTCTATATCCGCCAACAAACCAAGCGCAGACCGAATGGCGGGCAATAGCTCGGCAACCCGTGGGGTGGGCTGCATGCCTGTCCGGGTACGAACAAAAAGCGCGTCATTGAAATGCGTGCGCAATTTGGCCAGACGGATACTGACCGATGGCTGACTTAAGCCCAGTATTTCAGCGGCGGCCGATATATTGCAGGTGCGTGTCAATGCGTCGATCAGGGCAAGATCACGTATGTCGAGATTACTCATGAGCCTTTATACAGTATCAAAATCCATTCACCAATTTTACCCCTATTATTGTTAAATACAATATCAACTATAAATTTCAATTTATTGAACCAATAATTAAATTCATGAATACTAACAACATTCATTAAGGAGACGATAAAAAATGCGAATTTGCCGTTTTGACAACAATCAACTGGGCGTTGTCCAGGGAAATGATATTTATGATGTCAGTGCTGCCCTGGCGCTGCTACCCGAACAGGCTTATCCCTTTCCCGGCCACGATCTTTTGATCGCCAACCTGGAAAGCCTGCGCCCCCGGCTCATGCAGTTAATGGAGAATGCGCCAAAGAAAGCGCTGACGGACGTTCAATTGCTGGCACCTGTTGCCAACCCGGGGAAAATTATTGCCGCCCCTGTCAATTACCTGAAACACCTGGAAGAAGCACGTGCCGATAAAGAAATACACCATGCCAACCAGATTGGTGAAATTCAGCGGGTGGGCCTGTTTTTAAAAGCCAACAGCTCACTGATTGGTGTATCGCAACCCGTAGAACTTGCCCACCCGGAGCGCAGAAACGACCACGAAGCCGAGGTGGTGGTGGTGATTGGCAAGACGGGCCGCAATATTGCGGCCAAAGATGCCCTGCAATACGTTGCCGGCTACTGTGCCGGCCTGGACATGACCACCCGTGGCCCGGAAGAGCGCAGCATGCGCAAATCCATTGACACCTACACGGTGCTGGGCCCGTGGCTGGTGACGGCAGATGAAATCCCCGACCCCGGATCACTGGCGTTTCGCCTGACCGTCAATGGTGAAGAACGCCAGAACGCCAACACGAAAGATCTGGTGATTGATATTCCTCACCTTATCGAGTTCGCTTCTTCTTTTTACACCCTCAATCCCGGTGACCTGATCTTTACCGGCACGCCAGAAGGGGTTGGTCCCGTTGAGCCCGGAGACCGCATAGAAATGGAACTGGAAGGTGTAGGAACAATCGCTGTTAATGTTACAACCAAGGAGACTGTATGAAACAAGCATCAAACGATCAAATTTTAATTGCCGGTGGTGGCATTGGCGGTTTAGCGGCAGCCTTGGCCCTGGCCCGCATTGGCAAAGAAAGTCATGTATTTGAACAGGCCGATGAAATCAAGGAAATTGGTGCCGGTATCCAATTGGGGCCCAACGCTTTCTACACTTTTGATGAGCTGGGCATTAGCGAAGAAGTCAATAAGCTGGCCGTCTTTCCCGATGATATCATCGCCATGGACGCCATCAGTGGTGAAGAAATCCTGCGCCTGCCCGTCAGTGAGCTCTATCCGGAACGCTTTGGGAAACCTTATGGCCTGATTCATCGTGCAGATCTGCATGCCGTTCTTTTGCAGGCCTGTCGGGATAGCGGGAAAGTCACCCTTTCAGCATCCAGCAAAGTGGAAAGCCATGTTTCAGATGGAAAGAGCGTTACCGTCACCACCTCGGATGGTCAAACACATACCGGACCCGCCCTGATCGGTGCTGACGGCCTGTGGTCCACTGTACGGCAAAGTATTGTTAACGATGGCAAGCCAAGGGTTTCAGGGCATATCGCCTACAGGGCCGTCTTGCCTATTGACCAGGTTCCCGAAGCCAACCGGAAACATGCCATGGTGATCTGGATGGGCCCCCGCTTCCATCTGGTGCACTACCCGTTGAGACAATCTGATGTCTTCAATCTGGTTGCGGTGTTTCATAGCGACAAGTATGACGAAGGCTGGGATACCTATGGAGATCCGGAAGAACTGAGAGCGCGCTTTCAGGGTGCCCGCCCGGAAGTGCTGGGCATGCTGGAAAAAATCGACTCCTGGCGTATGTGGGTGTTATGTGACCGTGACCCGGTTGGCAACTGGACCAAAGACAATGTTACCCTGCTGGGTGATGCCGCGCACCCGATGCTGCAATACCTGGCACAGGGCGCCTGTATGGCCATGGAAGATGCGGTTTGCCTGGCCAAACACGTCCAGGCTTCAGGGGGAGACTTCAGCAAAGCGTTTGACTCATACGCCAAGGCCCGTTATTTGCGCACCGCCCGTATCCAGCAAACCGCACGCTTATATGGGCAAGCCTACCACGCAAGCAACGCCACCCGCGACCTGAGAAACGCCTTCCTTAAGGAAAGGACGCCCGATCAGGTCATGGAAGGCATGGCATGGATGTATGAGAAGGATCAGATTCCGGCCTAGCATCGGTTGAATTTTACTTGACCAGGCGTTCCCACGCGGAGCATCACTGCCATTAAGTTAAGCATTTTTTATGACTCACTCCCATGCTCCTGCTTGGGAGTGCGCGTTTTATTCAAGGGCGCAGGCATTGCCACGTTTGCCACAATCATTCCGTAAGTAAATCCTGACCGCGACACACTATTCTGCTACACTTTTCCCATGTTTAACTATAAACAAGGCCAGACCATGAAGCCTTTTAAACAAACGAGCATTAACCCCCCTGTCTTTTTCTCGGCTGCCGTTCTTATTCTACTTCTGGTTGGCCTTGCTGCTTTTGCGCCTGATTTTACCCAACAACTATTTAGCGATACTCAGGCCTGGATTCTCAGCCATGTAAGTTGGTTTTATATTCTAACTGTCGCCATCATTTT
>CAZPNE010000158.1:0-3375 GCA_964588255.1 uncultured Advenella sp.
GCTCATCAACAGCATCCACCCCAAAGCCTGGTGGAGCCTGGCCGATGGCGTGCAACTAAGAGCCCAGGATGCCCTCCTGCTGGAAGAGCGCCCCCTGCCTGAAAACAAACTCGTTGGCGCCTCGGCCCACAGCCTGGCTGACCTGCTCTACGCCAACATCCTTCGGGCCGACTTTGCCGTCCTTGGCCACGTATTACCCACTGCCAGCCACCCCAACCAGCCACCGCTGGGCTGGGAAACCTTCAGCGAACTAGGTGCGGAAGCAAGCCTGCCCGTTTTTGCCATTGGCGGCATGAATGAACCCCTGCTACCCATCGCCCAACAAAACGGCGCGCATGGGATTGCGGGGATTAGTGGGTGGTGAACAACCAAGTAAAAGGCGAAAAAACACCACCGGTGCAGCGACTTCGGCCCGCAGGGGCGTCGGAGCAAACCGGTGGTGTTTTTTCGCCTTCTCAAGAAGAGCGGGGTATGCATTCCCACGCTGGAGCATGGGAACGAGGCCTTCTACTCGCCGTTCTTCTGAAAAAACCGCTCATCACGGCTCGTTGCCTGACTCACAAAACTGCCTGGTGCCACATCATGCGTTAACCAGACATTGCCCCCAATCGTGGCCCCCTTCCCAATCGTTACACGGCCCAAAATAGTCGCCCCCGCATAAATCACCACATCATCCTCAACAATCGGATGCCTTGGCAACCCCTTATGCAAAGTCCCGTCCTCATTCACCGGAAAACTCTTGGCGCCCAACGTAACCGCCTGATAAACCCGCACACGCTCACCAATAACCGTCGTCTCGCCAATCACCACACCCGTGCCGTGATCAATAAAAAATCCTTCACCAATCTGTGCACCGGGGTGAATATCAATACCCGTCTGGCTATGTGCCAACTCCGCAATAATGCGCGCCACCAGCTTCGCATCCAGCTTATAAAACTCATGCGCAATCCGGTGATAAATCATCGCCAGAATACCCGGATAACACAACAACACCTCATCAACACTGCCTGCCGCAGGATCACCCACATAAGCCGCATTCACATCGGTATCCAGCTGGCTGCGAATCGTTGGCAACGCAATCGAAAACGCCTTCATAATCTCGACCGCGCGTTCCTCGAGCGCTTCGGCACTTAAACGATCATTGCGATACTGATACCTGACCTCCAGCCGTACCTGGGCCAGCAATACATTCAGCGCCACCCCAATGGTATAGCCTACATAATAATCTTCGGTTTCCTGCAGCAAATCATTAGGTCCCAAACGCATCGGGAACAGCGCACCAATCAGCGAATCCAGCGCATCACTGATCGCACTGGGAGAAGGCAAATGCCGTCCCCCGATCTCGTGCTGGCGGTTTTGCGACACCCGCCACTTATGGCGCGCCTCACGCAGGCCACAGACAATATCATCCAAAGGAAAAACCTGCGGATTGTCACTTTTGGAATCACACTTGAAAATCGGCATATAACACCCGTAAAAAAGGGTAAAAACTAAATATTACAGTTTTAACACAAGCAGGGAAAACACCGCAAACAAACCACAACAATACTATGGTGTTACCTGATCACGCCAGCCGCCACCCAATGCCTTGATTAAATCAACCGTTGTATTAAGCCGCTGGTTCTCCAGTTGCAATGCCGTCCGCTCGGCCGAATAAGCCGACGCTTCCACCTGCACCACACTTAAATAATCAATCAGGCCCGCCTCAAACTGGTTACGGGTAATCTGCAAAGACTCGCGCGAAGCCGCCAATGCCAGCAACTGAACCTCGGACTCACGATTAAGCACAGCTAAGACACTGATGGCATTTTCCACCTCTTGCAAAGCCGTCAAAACCGTTTGCCGATATCCCGCCACCTCGGCCTGATAAGAAGCCTTCGCATAATTGATACTGGCCGTACGTGCGCCCCCGTCCAGCAGGGTCATGGCCAATGCCGGGCCCAGTGACCAGAAATTAAGCGGTGAAGAAATCCAGTCGGAAAACGTGGCAGCCTGCAATCCGCCCGACAAATTCAGCTTCAGGTCGGGGAACCAGGCAGACTGGGCCACCCCGATATCGGCATTGGCCTGTGCCACCCTGCGCTCTGCAGACGCCACATCAGGTCGTCTTTGCAGCACGGTAGCCGGCACACTCACAGGAATGGCAGGCATCGTCACCTCAAAAGCAACCGGTGCCAGGTTCACGCTGGACGGCAACTGTCCGGTCAGCACGGCGATCGCATTTTCCGTGCGTGCCCGTTCGGCTTCAATATCAATCGCCTGCGCACGTGCATTATTAACCTGCGCCATGGCGGCCACCACATCACCCCGTGCCGATACGCCCTGTGCATAACGGTTCTGATTCGTCCGCAAAGAACGCTCGTAAGCCTGCAAGGTACGCTCCAGCAAACGCTTGTGCTCGTCAATCATGCGCAAAGTAAAGTAATTCTGTGCCAGTTCCGACTGCATACTTAGCCTGATATTGGCCAGGTCAGCCGCACTTGCCTGCTGCGCGGCCTGCTGCCCTTGCACCTGCCGGCGAATTTTTCCCCACAGGTCAACTTCCCAGTTCAGGGAGCCACTTAAATCATATTGCGAGGCCCCCGAACGATCGCTGCCGCCAGAACGGTCATAGCCTGCGCCCCCACCCAATACCGGAAAGAATCCTGAACGGGCCTGGGCACTCAGGGCTTTGGCCGCATCATAACGGGCAACGGCCTGGGCAATATTCTGGTTGGCGATATTTAGCTGTGCCATCAAACCATTCAACACCGGCTCATCAAAGCGCTCCCACCAGTTGCCTTTGGATAAATCATCGCCGGGACTTGCCTGCACCCAGCCATCCACCTTTTCCGCTTTAAAGGACAGTCCTGTTTCCTGCTCGGGACGGACATAATCGGGTCCTACCGTACAAGCACTTAACAAGGCCAGCGACAGCATGGCCGCGACCAGGCTGAAATGCCTGCCCGGAACACGGGAATCATGGTTCAATGCTTCACTCATTCTTCAACCTTTAACTTTCAGCACCCGGAACCGGGTCCACGGGGCGATTTTTCTTTCTGGCAAAGCGCCAGCGCAATTTATCCAAATATAAATAAACCACTGGTGTCGTATAAAGGGTAAGCACCTGACTCAAAAACAGGCCTCCCACAATAGCCACCCCAAGTGGCTGACGCATTTCCACGCCCGCACCGGTTGCCAGCACCAGCGGCAGGGCACCAAACATGGCTGCCAGCGTTGTCATCATGATGGGCCGGAAACGGACAATACAGGCTTCATAAATCGCCTGTTCGGGCAGACAATTTTCCTGGCGCTCTTTTTGCAAGGCAAAGTCCACCATGATAATGGCGTTTTTCTTCACGATACCAATCAGCAAAAACACCCCGATCAGGGCAA
>CAZPNE010000159.1:0-3260 GCA_964588255.1 uncultured Advenella sp.
CCAATTCCGGTTCACAAGCTAACCAGGGTGTTTACATGGCTGTCCTGAAACCGGGTGATACTGTTCTGGGCATGAGCCTGGCCGAAGGTGGTCACCTGACACACGGTGCCTCTGTTAACGCTTCTGGCAAACTGTATAACTTCATTCCCTATGGTCTGGATGAAAACGAAGAGCTGAACTACGCACAGGTAGAGCAACTGGCTAAAGAGCACAAGCCCAAATTGATCGTTGCCGGTGCTTCTGCTTACTCACTGCGTATCGACTTTGAACGCATGGCTAAAATTGCCCATGATAACGGCGCCCTGTTTATGGTTGACGTTGCTCACTATGCCGGTCTGGTTGCTGGTGGCCAATATCCTAACCCCGTGCCACATGCCGACTTTGTTACCTCTACCACCCACAAATCACTGCGTGGCCCACGCGGTGGCGTCATCATGATGAAAGCGGAATACGAAAAAATTATCAATTCCGCCATCTTCCCTGGTATCCAGGGTGGTCCTTTGATGCACGTGATTGCCGGTAAGGCCGTTGCGTTTAAAGAAGCCCTGGCGCCCGAGTTCAAAGACTATGCCAAACAGGTTGCCCTAAACGCTAAAGTACTGGCTGAAACCCTGGTAAAACGCGGTTTGCGTATTGTGTCAGGCCGTACCGAAAGCCACGTCATGCTGGTGGATCTGCGTGCCAAGGGCATTACCGGTAAAGAAGCCGAAGCTGTTCTGGGTGATGCACATATCACGGTCAACAAAAACGCGATTCCGAATGACCCTGAAAAACCATTCGTGACCAGCGGTATCCGTTTGGGTACACCGGCCATGACAACACGTGGCTTTACCGAAAAAGAGGCAGAACTGACCGCCAACCTGATTGCCGATGTTCTGGATAACCCACGAGACGAGGCTAATATTGCCGCTGTCCGTGAAAAGGTTAATCAATTAACCGCACAGTTCCCGGTTTACAAATAATTTGCTGACCAGCAGCGCCTGCTCCGGCAGGCGTTTTATTTTAAGGTTTCACTTAAATGAAATGTCCGTTCTGTTCTCACTCTGAAACCCAGGTGGTTGATTCCCGGGTTTCCGAAGACGGTGATACCATACGCCGGCGCCGGCGTTGCCTGGATTGCGACCGGCGTTTTACCACGTATGAGCGGGTTGAGCTGTCCATGCCAACCATCGTCAAAAGAAACGGAACGCGCGTCGAGTTTGATATTAAAAAATTGCATGCCAGTCTTAAGCTGGCCTTGCGTAAACGGCCGGTGTCTACCGAAGCCCTCGAGGCAGCTGTTTTTCGTATTCAGGAAGCATTGCTGAATACACCGGGTAAGGAAGTCTCTACCGGACATATCGGTGAACTGGTCATGAACGAGCTCAAACAGCTGGACCAGGTTGCCTATGTGCGCTTTGCATCGGTTTATAAAAGCTTTGAAGATATTGGCGAATTTGTGAAAGCCATTCAGGAAATGCAGGTGCCGGTAAGCGCCAGCAAGCTGGAAAAGAAATAGGGAAGGATCTGTTTTGACCCAGTCTGATGATGTTTACTGGATGAATAAGGCGCTGGAGCAAGCCGCTTCGGTCATGTTCGTGACTACCCCCAACCCTCGGGTTGGCTGTGTGATTGTTAAAAACCGGCAATTGCTGGGGCAGGGGGCAACCCAAAAAACGGGTGGCCCGCATGCCGAAGTCTGTGCCATACGCGATGCCCGGGAAAAGCAGTATGACCTGGTGGGCAGCACCTTTTACGTCACGCTGGAGCCCTGCAGCCATTATGGCAAAACACCGCCTTGTGTAGATGCCATTATTGAGGTCCAGCCGGCAAGGGTAGTGATTGCCATGGCAGACCCCAATCCTTTGGTAGGGGGCAGGGGTATTGCCAAGTTGCAAGCGGCGGGCATAGAAGTTTGCTGCAACCTGCTGGCCGAGCAGGCGCTGGTCCTGAACCCGGGGTTTATTTCCCGTATGTTAACCGGCCGCCCCTGGGTATGGACCAAACTGGCCTCTTCTCTTGATGGGCGCATGGCCTTGTACAATGGCACGTCGCAATGGATTACCAGTGACGCGGCACGTGCCGATGGGCATTACTGGCGTGCCAGAAGTTGTGTAGTGTTAACCGGTTTGGGAACCGTTCTGCACGATGACCCGCTCATGACCGTGCGTTCTTTGGACACCCCGCGCCAGCCGGTTCGTGCCATTATCGACAGCCGTTTTGTGGTGCCTGAAACTGCCCGCATCTTCAATGGCGATCCGGTATGGGTGTTTACCACCCACCCGGATGACGCCAAGGCGGCACGCCTTCAGGCTAAAAATGTGCAGGTCATTGTCATGCCTGAAAGCAATGGTCATGTTGATCTGGCTGCAGTGCTGGACTGGATGGGACGGCAACAAATTAACGAGGTGCATGTAGAGGCAGGGCCTGGACTGAACGGAGCCTTGTTGCAGGCAGGACTGCTGGATGAATTACTGCTTTATATGGCCCCTAAAATATTGGGTGATGCACATGGACTGTTTCGTTTGCCGATATTGAATGAACTGGATCAAGCTTATCAGTTTGATTTTTTTGAAACCCAAACCTTTGCGCCCGATTTGCGTTTGCGTGCGCGTTTGCAAAACCGCTGGGATACGCTTTTGAACAGCGTGATGCATAAGTAAGATCATCAAGGAAAGAAATATGTTTACCGGAATTGTTGCCGCTGTAGGTAAAATCACAAATGTTGAACCATTGGGAAATACAGGCCAGGACGGCGTGCATTTAACCATCCTGGCCCCTGCATTCAATATGGAGCAAACCAAATTGGGTGACTCTATTGCCATCCAGGGCGCCTGCATGACGGTGGTTAAATTTGCCGGACAGGAATTTGAAGTGGATGTTTCCCGTGAAAGCCTGAACCGGACGGTTGGGCTGGATGCCGTGGGAGAAGTCAACCTTGAACATGCGCTTAAAATGGGCGATTCACTGGACGGGCATATTGTTTCCGGCCATGTGGATGGTTTGGGTACGATTGTGTCATTTGATGCAGTAGGAGAGTCGCGCGAGCTTAAAATCCAGGTGCCTGCGGAACTGGCCAAATTCCTGGCATACAAAGGTTCTATTACCGTTAATGGGATTAGCCTGACGGTAAACAGCGTGATCGATAATGCCAGTGGGTGTGTGATTAGCATCAACATTATTCCCCACACCATCCAGAATACAACACTTCGCCATACCAAAGCCCATGATAAAGTGAATTTGGAAGTGGATATGATTGCACGATACGTGGAAAGGATGCT
>CAZPNE010000160.1:0-3245 GCA_964588255.1 uncultured Advenella sp.
TATTTGCCGGGCAGGCATTTTTCATTTTCCGTACGATGTCAGATGAAACAAAACGTTTAAATCAAGCCTTCCGCTTTCATCGCAGCGACCACTGCCGGACGCTGTGCCACACGTGCCTGATAAGCAGCCAGATTGCCCCATTTGGCCAGATCCAGCTGAATATACCTGGCCCAACCCAGAACAGTAAACAAATAAGCATCGGCAACCGTAAAGGTATCGCCCATTAAATAGTCTTTGCCAGCCAACTCGGCATCAACATAAGACAGGCGTTGCTCCAGAATGACAAGACAAGCATCTTTCCACTCTTGCGGGGTGGACGGCTTGAAAAAGGGACTGAATCCCTTGTGAAGTTCAGTCGCCACAAAGTTCAGCCAGGCATGGGTTTGATAGCGAGCCGTGGACCCTGCTGCAGGGATCAGGTTTTGGGAAGGATTACGGTCACCCAAATATTCCAGAATGGCCTGGCACTCTGTTAACACTTCACCATTATCCATTTGCAGTGCCGGCACATATCCTTTTGGATTAATGGTTAAAAAGTCCACGCCTGATTCAGTCACCTTGGTTTTGAGATCGACTTTTTCAGCTTCATAGCCAATACCCAACGCTTCCAGCACAATATGCGGCGCCAAAGAACATGCACCCGGTTTATAAAACAATTTCATTTAACAGCTTCCTTGATAACGATAACAACATGACAGTGCAAAATCCTTCACGGGCCCCGTAATAACAGTTTGCACATCAACATTCAAATAAAAACACACTAAAGAAGGACAGGATTTTCGGTCACCACGATGCCATCGACATCACTGTACACATACCATCCAGACCGGAAGGTAACACCGCCGATCATGACAGGAATATCCAGTACACCCTGCCCGGCCTTATGACTCTTGCGAGGATTGGTACCCAATGCCTTGATGGAAAAATCCATTTCATTGATCTGGGCACTGTCACGAATAGCACCATACACAATAATGCCGCCCCAGCCGTTATCCATGGCTAATGTGGCAATCATGTCTCCTACCAGGGCCCTGTGCAACGAAGCGCCACCATCCACCACCAGAATTTCTCCTTCTGATTTTTCTGACAAAACCTGTCTGACCAAGGTATTGTCCTCGTAGACCTTAAGCGTTCTGATCCACCCGCTGATTGCCTTGCGCTTGCCCCATTGTTGGAACTGAAGATCGCAAGAAGCACTTTCGGCAAAGGCATCCATCACGTCGCAGGTAAGTAATACTGACATTGCTTGTTCTCCTTTTACTTAAATTGTCCAGTTTTTTCATTGATGATCCAGTGTAATCCATGATCTTTGAGTTTTCGACAGGCCTGACCTGTATTTTTATTATATTTTTATATATAATATATTTTTATATAATATTTACCCTGGAAATTTTCACATGATTATCGACTGGCAAAACTTTACGCCCTGGTCTTCACTGGGCGGTGGTATTTTATTGGGTATTGCGGCTGCCATATTCATTCTGGCAAGTGGTCGCATTCTAGGCATCAGCGGTATTCTCGGTGGCCTGCTCAAACCAGGCAAAGACGACACCAACTGGCGTATCGCCTTTCTGCTGGGACTTTTTTCAGCACCATTAATTTATCTACTGGCAGTGGGATCCATCCCCATCGAAATTAATACCGGTTGGCCACTTATTATTCTGGCCGGCTTGTTGGTTGGCTTTGGCACTCGCCTGGGCTCGGGTTGCAGCAGTGGCCATGGTATTTGCGGCCTGTCGCGACTTTCCGGCCGCTCGCTGATTGCCACCCTTGCCTTTATGGCCAGCGGCATTCTAACCGTTTACCTGGTACGTCACCTGATCGGCTAAACCCTCGTCTTCATCGCAATAAAAGGATATCAACATCGTGAAACGCATCACAGAATATTTTGTAGGACTCCTCTTTGGCATGGGTCTGATTATTTCAGGTATGGCCAATCCTGAAAAAGTACTTGGCTTCCTGGATATTACCGGCACCTGGGATCCCTCCCTGGCATTCGTCATGGGCGGCGGCGTACTGGTGGGGCTGTTTGCATTTACCGCGGCAAAAAAACGCCAGACTGCCTGTCTGGGTGACCCCATGAACTTGCCATCAAGTCGCAGTATTACACCCCGTCTGGTAATTGGCAGCTTACTATTTGGTATTGGTTGGGGTCTGGCCGGCATTTGCCCCGGACCTGCCCTGGTTTCAATGGCCGCAGGTGAATGGAAAGCATTGCTGTTTGTGATAGCCATGATTGCAGGTATGGCTGCTTTTACCATCTTTGAAAACCGTAAAACTCAATAAACCCATTAATACCCAACCGGCAAGCCAAATCACCGTGACCAAGCGCAAATTACCCGACTTTCTGCCTGACTGGATTTCAGCCTATCAGAAAAGCCTGTTTTCAGGTGACCTGACAGCAGGCCTGATTGTTACTGTCATGCTTATCCCACAAAGCCTCGCCTATGCCATGCTGGCAGGCCTGCCACCTGAAATGGGACTGTATGCCAGTATTTTGCCTATCATTGCGTACGCCCTGCTGGGTTCAAGCATGACACTGGCAACCGGCCCGGTTGCGGTTATTTCCCTCATGACCGCCAGTGCCCTGACACCCCTGGCCCAACCCGGTTCAGCACAGTACATCGAGCTGGCCATTCAAATGGCCTTGATATCCGGCGTCATGCTACTGGTATTCGGGTTCTTGCGGCTGGGATTTCTGGCACACTTATTAAGTCATCCGGTTATCAGTGGTTTCATCAGCGGTTCGGCAATCCTGATCAGTCTCGGACAACTCAAACACCTGCTAGGCATTCAGGCTGCTGGCAATAATATCATTGCCACCCTGCTTGACCTTACCCGTCATTTATCCCAAACCAATCCGGCCACCCTGGCCATAGGCAGCAGCAGTCTGCTTTTTTTATGGTGGTCACGCCGCTCCTTAAGCGCACTGCTTGAAAAGGCCGGTATGTCATCCCGACTGGCCGGGATGCTGTCCAAGCTGGTCCCCATGATCAGTGTGATCGGCTTCACCTTTATGGTTTATTTTTTCAGCCTGGACACGCGGTTTGGCGTCAGCGTTGCCGGCCATGTTCCGCAAGGCCTGCCCTCCTTGGGTCTGTCCCTCCCTGGCTTTGATGCGATAGCCGCCTTGTGGCTGCCTGCGCTTCTGGTTTCCCTGGTTGGTTTTGTGGAAAGCGTCTCGGTGGCACAGTCACTGGCCTTGAAACGCAAGGAACGCATCCTGCCCAACCGTGAGCTGATCG
>CAZPNE010000161.1:0-3202 GCA_964588255.1 uncultured Advenella sp.
TGAAACCTCGTTGCAGAACACGCTGGATCTTTTGCCACTCATTCCCGACAACCGCACTGTCATTACTGAAAGCGGCATTCACTCGCATGAAGACATCCAAAAAATGAAAGACAACCACGTCTTTGGCTTTTTAATTGGCGAAGCCTTCATGCGCGAACCCGATCCGGGCCTGGCTCTGGCCGATTTCATTCGGGAATAAATCGATGACTGACTCATGTGCATTATGCCGGGCCAGTAACGAACAGCTCATTTGGCAAAATGAGCTAGTTCGCGTCATTAATGCCGGTGACGCGGACTATCCCTGCTATACCCGTGTCATCTGGCAACAGCACGTCAAGGAAATGACCGACCTGTCCCCCGATGAACAAATGATCTTCATGCGTTTTGTTTTTGGTGTCGAAGCCGTACAACGGCACATGCTTAACCCGGAAAAAATAAATCTGGCGCAGTTCGGGACCATGGTACCGCACTTGCACTGGCATATTATTCCCCGTTTCAGGCAAGACCGGCATTTTCCCGGTGCCATCTGGGCCCCCCCCCGCTTTACCAATCGCGATGCGCCCAGCGAATGGCATCACCATCTGGATCAAATGAACCAGCTAAAACCGGCCTATCACCAAGCCCTGGCCCAGGCATTGGCAGAAATCTGAATGACCGCCCCCAACTGCTTTAACGGCCCACTGTCCGATCAGCTCATGCACTGTCATCCCCAATGGCAGTCCCTGTTCAACCAGCCATCGCTTAAACCGGTACTGGAAAACATTAACCGTTTCCTGAGCCAACGGTTGCAGGCAGGGGCCATTATCTATCCTTCTGCACCATTAAAAATATTCGAACGGCTTGAGCCGGACAACATCAGGGTCGTTATCCTGGGCCAAGACCCTTACCATGGCCCAGGCCAGGCACAAGGGCTGGCCTTTTCCGTACCGGACAACATCAGAACACCACCCAGCCTGCGCAATATATTCAAGGAACTGGCCCGGGAATACAATAACATCAAGCTTGAACGAAATGATCTAAATTCCTGGGTCAGCCAGGGCGTCATGCTGCTGAATACGGTACTCACGGTTGAAAACGGCCAACCAGCTTCCCATGCCAAGCTGGGCTGGCACAGTATTACCGATGCTGTCATTAGCCATCTTGCCAACCAGGCACACTGTGTTTTTCTGTTATGGGGCGCCCATGCCCAAAGCAAAATCCCCCTGATTATGGCAGGCAAAGGCAGCCACCTTATCCTGAAAAGCAATCACCCTTCTCCATTATCGGCCAGCCGCCCTCCCGAACCTTTTCTTGGCAATGGCCATTTCAAGGCCTGCAATGAATGGCTTTTAGCCAATGAACTCCCCCCGGTCAACTGGTCTCTGAAACAAATTGACACAAATAAAAAACAACAACTTGACTTAAATCTCTGATTTAATGAATTTTAATCTTTACAAGTTAGTAAAAACCCTTTATCATTCATTCCTTACTGCAAATTGATTGGTATTTTTTATTACAGCAGTTTTTGGCTAATTATTTAGCCCACATGCCAATCATCATCGCTCCTACCTCCTGACCTGCGCTGTTTAAATACATCCATTGGTTGATCCGGTCGGCACGATGCTCCGATCAACAACTCGTCTGGCCTTACCCCTTACGTTTTCTGTTTGCTCACACATTCATACTTAGCATGAATCGCGTTTTATCGTGTTCGTTCATGCCTGTGGTATTTGATGTTTCTGCGCAAAACAGACACATCCCCAGGCTTGTTACTTAACACTTTAAGGACATTTATGTCATTCGACACTCTTGGTTTATCGCCCATTCTTCTTGCTGCCCTGAAAAAATCCGGTTACACCGAACCCACTTCAGTACAGTCCGCCTCTATCCCCCAGGCACTTGAAGGGCATGACCTGATTGTTTCTGCCCAAACCGGCAGTGGCAAAACAGCAGCATTCATGTTGCCCTCTCTTAACCGCATCGCCAACATGCCCGCCAACAAAGGCGCAGGCGTACAGGTGCTGGTTCTGACACCAACCCGTGAATTGGCCCAGCAAGTCGCTGAAGCAACAAAAACCTACGGCGAAGGCATTCAGGACTTGCGCATTGCTACCATTGTTGGTGGCATGCCCTATGGCGCCCAAATCAAAATGCTATCACGTCGCGTAGACGTGCTGGTTGCCACACCTGGCCGTTTAATCGACCACTTGAATGCAAAACGCGTCAACCTGTCACAAGTTCACACACTGATTCTTGACGAAGCCGATCGCATGCTGGACATGGGCTTCATTGAAGACATCGAAAGTATCGTTGCAAAAACACCGGCTAACCGTCAAACACTGATGTTCTCTGCCACATTCGAAGGCTCTGTTGCCCGCCTGGCCGCAGAAATGCTGAATGAACCCAAACGCATTGATATTTCAAACCAAAAACAAAAACATACCAACATTACGCAAACCCTGCTGTACGCAGATGATGCTGCACACAAAATGCGTTTGCTTGACCACCTGCTGCGTGACGCTTCCGTTGACCAGGCCATCGTTTTCACCGCCACCAAACGCGGTGCAGATGCACTGGCTGACCGCCTTGACGAAGAAGGTTTCTCTGCATCAGCCCTGCATGGCGACATGAACCAGCGTCAGCGTACCCGTACCCTGACCCAGCTGCAACGTGGCCGTCTGCGCGTTCTGGTAGCAACCGATGTTGCCGCCCGTGGTATTGACGTACAGGGTATCAGTCACGCCATCAACTATGATCTGCCCATGCAGGCAGAAGATTACGTTCACCGTATCGGCCGTACTGGCCGTGCCGGCAGAAGTGGTCTGGCTTTCACCCTGGCAACACATGGCGAAAAACACAAAATCCGTCGTATCGAACACTTCATCGGTCAAACGCTTAATGCTGAAACCATTGAAGGCCTGGAGCCCACCAAAACCGCAGAAAGTTCACGCGGACGCAAAGGTGGTGGTAAAGGTGCCGGTGGCCGTAATGGTGGCGGTGAACGCAGATTCAACAAAGCTAAAGACCAGTCCCGTTCAGGCTTTTCCATGAGAAAAGGCGATCAGGAAAGATCTTTTGACAAACCCCGCGCTGAATTTGGTGATCGTCCTGCCCGTGCAGACCGTCCTGCTTTTGGTGACCGTCCAGCCCGTGCAGAGCGCCCTTCATTTGGTGATCGCCCCGCCCGTTCCGCTAATGGTGACCGCCCTTCTTATGGCGATCG
>CAZPNE010000162.1:0-3196 GCA_964588255.1 uncultured Advenella sp.
ATTTACCTGCCTGGTTGGCCAATGAAACGGCTGTGTTGATTATTGCGGTTTGTCTGGTCATGATCATCGTACCTGCAGTGGCGATTGCGGTCCTTAAAAAAAAGGCCGCACAACAACCGAAAATGTTGTCTGATGAAGAATTAAAATCAAAACTGGAAAAAATCAATCTTGATCTTGATTCTCCAGAAAGCAAGTAAACCTGCATATGGATCTCGAAACCGAATTGCCATTAAAAAGAATAGCCTTGGGGGTTGCCTATAACGGTACCCCTTATTTTGGCTGGCAAACCCAGCCCAATGGCAAAACGGTTCAGGATAAGCTTGAAGCGGCTTTGCGGCAGTTTACAACACAGGTAACACCCACCATCTGTGCCGGACGAACCGATACCGGCGTGCACGCACTATCTCAAATCGTGCACATTGATACACTGGCTGAGCGACGTACCGAATCCTGGGTCAGGGGGCTTAATGCCCTGTTGCCCGATAGTATTACGGTGCGTTGGGCCCAAGAAGTGGCTCACGATTTCAACGCGCGTTTTTCTGCCCGTTCAAGAACTTATGTCTATGTCCTCAGAAATGAGCGCATTATGTCACCCCACTGGGTGGGTAGGGCAGGCTGGGACTTTCATCCGCTAAATCTTGATGCCATGTGTGAGGCGGCCTGTCATCTGGTGGGCACCCATGATTTCAGCAGTTTTCGTTCTTCCCAGTGCCAGGCAGCAAGTCCGGTTAGAACCATGGAATTATTGAAAATAGAAAAGCAGGGTACTTTTATTGTATTTACCCTAAAAGCTAATGCTTTTTTGCATCATATGGTGCGCAATATTATTGGTTCTTTGGTGTATGTAGGGAAAGGCCGCTTCCCAAGTGATTGGGTAAAATCGTTGCTGCAAGAAAAAAACCGTAAATTTGCGGCGCCCACTTTCATGTCTGATGGCCTGTATTTGGCCCAGGTTGATTACCCCGAAGAATATGGCCTGAATGCATTCAACCAGTTCGATATTAACCAGCCTTTATTTTCTTTGCTTCAGTCTTAAGGAAAACGTAAGCGGGGCGTATTTTTTCATGGAAAAGTCCCTCAAGGGTTAATCTCAGCTTACAAAATGTGGTTAATCAGTTATCATCTTGCATCCCGGAATGCATCCGGATCAAGTAGATAAAAAATATATTCAGCGTATATCCTTTTTCAAAGTGTCCATGCCTGAATGTCAATGAATTTATGTTTTACGATTGAGAGCTTTATGGGTTTTTTACTTTCCATTTCACGGCTGTTAGACTCGCTGAATACCTTTACGGGCAAGTTTGTTACCTGGTTAACGCTTGTTGTAGTGGTGATTAGCGCCGGAAATGCCGTTTTTCGCAAAGTGTTTCATATCAGCTCCAATGCCTGGCTTGAAATCCAGTGGTATTTGTTTGGAGCAATTTTCCTGCTTGCCGCCGGTTATACATTCCTGAAAAACGAACATGTACGTGTTGATATTCTTTCACAGCGCATGTCCGAGCGTACGCAGGTCAAAATTGACCTCGTTTGCGTGTTGCTATTCATGCTTCCGGTCTGCGGCTTGATCATTTATCTGTCATGGCCTTTTTTCATGCTGTCTTATGAAACCCTGGAGCAGTCTTCCAATACCGGTGGTCTGGTTCGCTGGCCGATAAAACTTTTAATTCCGCTTGGTTTCCTGTTGCTGGCACTATCCGGTATCTCCCACATTATAAAATGCACGGCTTTCCTTACCGGCCAGGGGCCGAATCCATTGGCCCGTCAAAGCGCCAAAACATCTGAAGAAATGCTGGCTGAAGAAATTGCCCGTGAAGCGGCGCAGCGTGAACAGCAGGCAGGAGTAAAATAAGCATGGATTTAATTATCAATAACATGCCGCCGATCATGTTCCTGACCTTGATCGGCTTCTTGCTGCTAGGGTTTCCTGTGGCTTTTTCGTTAGCGGCTAACGGTATCCTGTACTGTTTGCTGGGTATTTTCATGGGGGAATTTACTTTTGCTTTCCTTCAGGCTTTGCCAGAGCGTATTTTTGGTATTGTACAAAACGACTCCCTGCTGGCAGTCCCGTTCTTTACATTAATGGGGCTTGTGCTAGAACGATCGGGGATGGCTGAAGACCTGCTTGAAACAATTGGCCAATTGTTTGGCCCTATACGTGGTGGCCTTGCCATTGCGGTTGTGATTGTAGGTGCTATGCTGGCCGCTACAACCGGGGTGGTTTCAGCATCGGTTATTTCAATGGGTTTAATTTCCCTGCCCATCATGTTGCGCTATGGCTATGACCGCAAGCTGGCAACGGGTGTTATTGCCGCTTCGGGAACCCTGTCACAGATTATCCCGCCATCACTGGTACTTATCGTTCTGGCCGACCAGCTGGGTCGCTCTATTGGCGATATGTATCGTGGTGCCATTGTGCCTGGCTTCTTGCTGACGGGCGCATACATTACATATGTCATTATTTCTTCTATTATCAAACCATCATCGGCACCGGCCTTGCCAGAAGAGGCACGTGTTTATAATGAGCCCAATGGTAGTCGTGGGCTTAAATCCTTACTGGTAATAACGTTGATTGCCTCAGCAGCCGCTTATTATCTGGATAGCATCCTGGTAAGTGAGGGTGCGCCAGTAGATGAAAAAGTGGTGGTTTCCCTGTTGTTATGGGGTGTGATTGCCTTTGTAATTGCCTTGGTCAATAAATACCTTCGTTTGGGCTTGCTGTCACGTATCGCCGAGCGGGTAATCTTTGTCATGGTTCCCCCCATGTTTCTGATTTTCCTGGTGCTTGGCACTATCTTTATTGGTGTGGCTACACCAACAGAGGGGGGAGCAATGGGTGCGGTAGGTTCAATCCTGCTAGCGATGTCTCGTCGTAGACTAAGTCTGGATCTCTTGAAACAGGCGATGGACACCACGACCAAAATTACCAGTTTTGTGGTATTCATTCTGGTGGGCTCAACCATTTTTACCCTTACTTTTACCGGGTTTGGTGGTCAGGTATGGGTTCATGATCTCTTTGAATCATTGCCTGGCGGGCAGTTCGGCTTCCTGGTCGTGGTCAGTATTGCTGTTTTCTTCCTGGCATTTTTCCTGGATTTCTTTGAGTTGGCCTTCATTGTGGTGCCGTTGCTGGGGCCGGTGGCCGAAAGCATGGGCATTGATTTGATCTGGTTTGGTGTCTTGTTGGCCGTGAATATGC
>CAZPNE010000163.1:0-3156 GCA_964588255.1 uncultured Advenella sp.
ACGGCACTGATGGCGGTGGGCAGGTGGCGCAGCTGTTTCAGGTAATCGGCTTCTTTTTCTTCGCTGATGCGGCCTTTTACCTGGGCCAGGGCCAGGGTTAGCAGGAACAGGCCCACCAGCTGGGTGGTAAAGGCTTTGGTAGAGGCCACGCCAATTTCCACACCGGCGCGGGTAATGAAGTTCAGCTTGCATTCGCGTACCATGGCGCTGGTTTGCACGTTGCAAATGGTCAGGGTGTGTTCCATACCCAGGGAACGGGCATGCTTCAGGGCGGCCAGGGTGTCAGCGGTTTCACCTGATTGGGAAATGGTCACTACCAGGGTTTTGGGGTTGGGCACGCTGTCGCGGTAGCGGTATTCGCTGGCAATTTCCACATTGACCGGAATTTTGGCAATGGATTCGATCCAGTATTTTGCCGTCAGGCCGGCGTAGGAACTGGTGCCACAGGCCAATATCAGGACATTGTCAATGTTATTGAAAATCCGGTAGGCTTCATTGCCGAACAGTTCGGGTGTGATGCTGTCAATATCCTGCAGGGTATCGCCTACGGCACGGGGCTGTTCAAAAATTTCTTTTTGCATATAGTGGCGGTAAGGACCCAGTTCAGCGGCGCCGGTATGGGCATGAACCGTGTGCACCTTGCGTTCAACGGGTTTACCGCTGGCATCGACAATCCACACCTTGGACAGTTGCAGGTCGATGACATCACCGTCTTCCAGGTAAATAATCTGGTCGGTGGTGCCTGCCAGTGCCAGGGCATCAGAAGCCAGGAAATTCTCATTGTTGCCAATGCCCACGATAAGGGGTGAACCCTGGCGGGCACCCACGATGCGGTGTGGCTCATCACGGCAGAAAATGGCCAGTGCATAGGCACCGGTCAGGCGTTGCACGGCTTGCTGCAGGGTTTCAAAAAGGTTACCGTTATACAGGTGGTTAATCAGGTGGGCAATGACTTCGGTATCGGTTTGGCTTTCAAAGGTATAGCCAAGCGCTTGCAGTTCTTCACGCAGTTCGTCGTGGTTTTCAATAATGCCGTTGTGCACCAGGGCAATGCGGGGCTCGCCTTTGTCCTGCCCTGAAAAATGCGGGTGGGCGTTGTGGGTGGCCGGGGCTCCGTGGGTGGCCCAGCGGGTGTGGGCAATGCCGGTAAAACCGCTTAAATGATCTTCCTTGATTTGCATTTCCAGTTCTGCAACACGCTGGGTGCTGCGGGTGCGCCGCAACTGGCCATCAATATGCAGGGCCACACCGCATGAGTCGTAGCCACGGTATTCCAGGCGTTTCAGGCCTTCAACAAGAACAGGGGTAATATCTCTTTGCGCAACAGCACCAACGATTCCACACATGTGAAAACTCCGTTAGGATAAGTAAAAATGCTATTCTGCACTGTATTGGAAGAAATTAAATTTCTAAATTAATAGATTAATAACAGGATATTTCATTTAAGACATTAGTATTAATTAAATTTCATTGTAATATTAAATATGGAATTTAATTTCATATAAGGAAGGCTTATGTTAGAACTGGATGAGTTGGATAAACGTATTTTGCAGCAGCTGCAAAGAGACAGTTCTTTAACGAACCAGGAACTGGCGGAAAAAGTGCATGCTTCTGCGCCAACCTGTTTGCGACGGGTGCGCAGTTTGCAGGAAAAAGGAATCATCCAGAAGCAGGTGGCGATTGTTGACCCGCAGAAAACCGGCAGCACCCTGACGGCGATTGTTGAAGTTACCCTGGATGTTCAGACGGCAGAGGCAAATACGGCTTTTGAAAAAGAGGTGAATGGGGAAACGGCTGTTTTGCAATGCTACCGCGTTTCAACAGGGCCGGATTTTATTCTGGTGGTCCAGGTGGCGGATATGCCAGCCTACCACGAGCTGGTGCATCGCCTGTTTACAGCTCGCAAAAATGTTCGCAATGTGCGCACGTTTTTTTCAGTTCACCGCAGCAAGTTTGAAACGTATATGACTGATTTTTAATAATTTAAATTAAAATTTTGGTTTGTTTGTCGGGACGTTAGTCAGAGGTGTTTTTTTGAAAAAAGTTGCTTTCCCCAATAAATGGCAGGGCGGCATATAGAAGCGCTTTCTGTCAGGACTGGGCAAGCAGTTTTTCATACGCTTGCAGGTAACGTTGCCCCATTTTTTCTACATTATGTTCGTCAATGACGTAGGCGTAGGCTTTTTCAGCCATGCTGGCGGTGTCTTCAGGGTGGTCCAGAATGGTATTGATGCCTTCGGCCAGCGCCTTGCTGTCACCCACGTCACAAAGAATGCCCCGGCCATCAGCCAAAACTTCTTTCAGGCCACCCGCGTTGGTGGAAACAACCGGTATGTGCTGCAGGAAAGCGTCAAAGACACTGCCGCCCACCCCTTCAAATTTACTGCTCATGACAAAAACATCAAGGGCGCTGTAATAGTCTTCTACCTGTTTGCGAAAACCGGCAAATACATAAATATGTTCAAGTTGCAATTCCCTAACCAGGGTTTTGCAGGCCTCGGATTGATCGCCATCGGCGCCAAAATGCAGGAAAACAAAGTCTTGCCTGATGCGGTGCAACTGGCCAATCGCCCGTATCAGGGTTAGGGGGTCTTTTTCCGAGGTTAGCGCGGCTGCGGTAGCCAGGATTTTTTTGCCTTTCAGGTTGAATTCCTGCATGAGTGCCAGGGCTCTTTCTTCATTGGCGGTGTAGGTGGCTGGGATGGCACTGGGAATCACAATCGAGTCTACGCCCAGTCGCTTGGGTTCTTCTGTAGAGGCTTTGCAAACTGATACGAACAGGTCAACCCGTTCCCATTTCAGGGCGGTGATTTTTTCTTTGTTTGGGGCGATATTAAAAGCGGTACGGCGGGTATAAACTGTTTTGGTATGGTGAAACAGCTTGCTTAGCACTAGCCAGGTAAGCGTATTGGCCGTTTGCGAATGAATGATATCGAAATGCTTTGCATGACGGATTAAAAATGGTAGCTGTTGCCAGGCTTTTGACAGGGTGTATACGGTGAACCCTTCGGCCATTGCCTGTTTCGAGAGCGCATTGTTTGCCCGTGTCAGTAAGGCTACTTCATGCCCGGCCTTGCGAAATTCCTGCATGCTGAACAAGGTCTGGCGTTCACCGCCACGCCAGCCTTTTTCAAAATTCATTTGCAATATTTTCAT
>CAZPNE010000164.1:0-3143 GCA_964588255.1 uncultured Advenella sp.
ACGATACTGCAGAACACCAGGAATGCGGACAAGATGAAAATTACGCTCAGTAAAATCAGTTGAAATTTTACCGAGCCAATCGCAGGATTGGTGAACTGGGGCAGGAAGGCCAGAAAGAACAGACTGACCTTGGGGTTACTCATACTCATTAAAATGCCGCGTCGGTAAAACTGGCGGCCACTTAGGGCAGGTGCGCCAGGGGGATCTTCAGTGGAAGACACTGCCCCTACCGGTCCCGCCTTGAGGGCACCCCAGGCCAAATACAATAAATATGCGGCACCCAGCAGTTTGAGGATGGTAAATGCCGTGTTTGAGGCGGCAATTAACCCGGCAATGCCCACTGTCACAATAAAGGTATGAAACAGCAGGCCGGTACACAAGCCCAATACAATCAGGAATCCGGTGCGGTAACCGTGCAGGGCGCTTTGCAGCAGGACAAAAATATTGTCGGGGCCAGGGGAAATAGCCAACAGGACACACAGGCCAAAGTATACAAAGAGGGTTTCGGGTGTCATAAAATCGGGTAGGGCCGGTTAAACTAAATGGCATATTTTAACGGGACAGCCCCTATAATGGGGGGTAATATTTCACCCAAAATAAAGAATCTTTCCATGAACAAAAAACTTTCCCTGCTTACTCAGTTACAGCATCTTGGCACCGCTCCCTGTGATGAAACCACCCCGGTTGCGCCGGTAGGCCTGCCTTCCATCAGAACCAGCACGGTCCGGTTCAATACCATTGAAGACCTTGAGGCCACTTACCGCCGTAAAAGCAAGGGCGAGCGGCTGGTGACTTATGGTCGTATGGGGATGGAAACGCATGCCGCCCTGGAAGACATTTTTTGCCAGCTGGAAGGGGGTAAGCGCTGTTTCCTGGCATCGTCCGGCCTGGGGGCCATTACCATGTCGCTGCTGTCCCTGTTAAGTGCCGGCGACCATATGCTGGTGGCCGATTGCGTGTACGGGCCGGTGCGTCACCTGGCCAATACGGTGTTAAGCCGCATGAATATTGAGTTTACCTATGTGCCGGTGCAATCCATAAATGCCCTGCAGGCACAGCTCAAGGCCAATACCAAGGTTCTGTATATTGAGTCGCCTGGTTCATTGCTGTTTGAAATGCTGGATATCCCTGCCCTGGCGGCATTCGCCAAACAGCATGGGCTTATTCTGGTGGTGGACAATACCTGGGGTTCGGGCTATGCCTGCCAACCGCTGGAGCTGGGGGCCGATGTTAGCGTGATTGCCGGTACCAAGTATGTGGGCGGACATTCAGATTTAATGCTGGGCGCGGTGGTGGCCAAAGACAAGGCACTTATCGAGCGGATAGACCTGAACCAATATGCCATGGGGTATTCAGTCAGTGCCGATGATGCCTGGCTGGCGATTCGGGGTGTGCGCACCTTGCCTGTTCGTATGGATCAACATGCGCGCAGTGCCTTGCAGGTATGCCGCTATTTTGATGACTTGCCAGAAACCCGACGTATTTTTCATCCGGCGTTTGAAAAAGACCCCGGCCATGCCTTGTGGAAGCGTGATTGCACGGGCTCCAACGGTATGTTGTCAATTGAATTGGCACTTTCCGACCGGCAGATTCGCACGTTTGTGAATGCGCTGGAACTGTTCAGTATTGGTTATTCGTGGGGCGGCTTTGAAAGCCTGATTCAGTGGGTGGATCGCCCGACACTGGAAAACCATGCTTACTGGAGCCGGGAAGATAACCAGATCATCCGCTTACATATCGGGTTGGAAAGCGTTATAGACCTGGTTGATGACCTTGATCAGGCCTTGCAAAAAGCCCGGGCGGTTTGATGTAATGAAAACAGCACTCCAGAAAAACGGGGCGCTGTTTGCAAGCTGTCAAGGGTAATGCCCGGTTTTTCCGGGTCATGGCACTGATTGATTACGTGCTTATTGGTTGCCGGCCAGTACCTGGTCGAGTAGCGCCTGTGCTTCCAGCAGGCTGGATGCATAGGTCCCAGTCATGCCTGGGGAAGTCAGGTATTTGCCGCCAACGGCAATTGAAGGGGTGGCCTGTACCTGATACAGGTCGGACAGTTCGGTTGCGCGCTTGGCTTTGGCGCCTACACCAAAAGAATCGTAGGCGGCAATAAACTCGTCTTTATTGATGCCCTGTTCGACAGCCCAACTAATGATGGCATCGCGGTTGAACAGTTTTTTGCCTTCTTTGTGGATGGCATTAAATACTTTGGGGTGCAGGTCTGTTTTGTCCAGTGCCACCAATGAGTAATACAGGTGCTGCATGGGTTGCATGGACGCGTTGAAAGCGACCGGCACGGGTATGAAAGCCACGTTGTCTGGCAGTTGCTTTTTCCAGTCCTGGAACATGGGTTCCATTTCAGCGCAGTGCGAGCAGCTGTATGAAAAGAATTCAAGCACTTCGGTTTTATCAGGGGTGTCTGAAGGCTGGGCAGTTTCAAGCGTGATGTATTTAATGCCGGATTGGGCCATGGCTGGAACAAAAGCGGCGGCACCCATAATGGCCAGGGCGGAAAACGTGTGTTTGAAAATTGTTTTAATCATCATTGTTTATTCGCATTAAAAAGTATTGATCAGGGGCTTGTTGCACTTATTGTTCTTGCTGAAGAACAATAAGCCGGATGTAGCGCAAAATACAGTAAAAACCGTAATAAGACCAGTTATAAAACAAAAAGTTCAGCTTGTGTGAGAATGGAAATGCGACGCAACAGATAATTGGCGCATAGTTTAGCGAACAATGGTTGAACTGATTTTTGCTTTGCTTAATTCGGTGCGCGAGCGGTTCAGCTCATCATCATTTTTGAATGGGCCAATCCGCACCCGGTTGATTTCCACATTGTTAACGGTAATTTTGGTAATTTCCGCGTTGTAGCCCATCAGGATCATGCGGGCCCTGATAGAGTCGGCCTCTTTGGCATTGCGAAAAGCACCTACCTGAAGATAGCGGCTGCCGGTAGCGGTGGGTTGGGCGGTATTAAGCGGAATGTCTTTGCCTTTGGAGGTCAGGGCAAGTTTTTGTTCAGTGGCAGGGCTGGCAGGCGCTGCCGTTTTGGTTTCGTTATTAGCCTTGACGGGTGCGCTGCTTGCCGGCAACTGATTGATTAATGAGCCAATCTGGTCTTGTGACACGCCCGATGGCGGTGTTTT
>CAZPNE010000165.1:0-3126 GCA_964588255.1 uncultured Advenella sp.
AGGCGGCATTGAAAATGTTAAGCCCTTTGTTTTCCATGGCGCCCATATTGAAATCACGTACAGCCACAATCATGAAACGGTTAAGGTCCAGTTCAAGGCCAAAGCGTGTTTCATCCCATTTCATCGCGTTTTCCAGCGATTCAAGGGCCCATTCGGTTTGGTGTCCCGAGCCTTTGTCGCTATAAACCTGCAACAGGACTTCACGGCCGCTTTGTGTGGTGGCCTGTTTTTCACGAATATCAAAGTCGCCGGCAACCAGGGCAAACAGATAGCTGGGTTTGCGAAACGGGTCTTCCCAGGTGACCTGGTGGCGTCCGTTGGGCAGGTCTGTACTGGCGCACAGGTTGCCATTGGAAAGCAGGTAGGGGTAACGGGTTTTGTCGGCACAAATGGTCACGGTGTAGATACTCATGACATCCGGGCGGTCAGGGAAAAAGGTGATGCGCCGGAAGCCTTCGGCTTCACACTGGGTGAAAAAGCTGTTGCCTGATACATACAAGCCCATCAGGGTGCTGTTTTCCTGGGGATTGCACTCGGACACAATGCTTAGTTCAAACTGTCCTTGCCGTGCAGGTACCACCAGGGTTTGTTCGTTTAGTGAATACTGGTGTTCGTCAAGTGTTTCACCATTAATGGAAACGGAAACCAGCTTGATGTCTTCTCCGTTCAGGACCAGATCGGCAGGCTGGCTTTCTTTGCTGCTGACCGAAAGGGTGCTGGTGATGCGGGTGGCGGTTTCGTGAAGATCGAAATGCAATGCAACATTTGCAATGTTGAAAGGGTATTCATGATAGTCACGACGGTGTATGGTTGTTGGTGTATTTGACGGCATGGCAATAAAAATTATCCTGATTAACGCGACTAATTATAGATGTTTTAAATGCTTTAAAATAATAATCATCGCTTGTGTGTCACAATGCATCATATACCCAGTCAATGGGAATTAACCGTAACCCCAAAGCCCTGTATCATGAATACTGTCTTTTCAAAGCCAAGCTTGCGCATTTTCCCAATGGCCGCTTTCGTGCTGTTGCTGACAGCCTGTTCAACCACTCAACGATTCACGACCCAAACAACCTCTTTCCAGCAATGGCCGGCCAATGCCCAAGGGCAGCTTTACCGTTTTAATACTTATGCCGGGCAGAATCTTGAAAAAGCCAGTTATGAAAGTTTGTTGCGCAATCATATGTGGAAGACAGGACTGACTGAGGCCGCAGGTAGTCAAAAGGCCCGTTTCGAGGTTTCTTTTGATTATGGCGTGCAAAGTCGTCAGCAAATGGTGCGGGAAAATGATCCGTTTTATGATCCTTTTTTCTATCCCACTTTTAATTTTGGCTGGGGGTGGGGGTATCACCACCCTTTTTATAGTGGTGTCGGTTTTGCCATGGCGCCACAGTACCGTTATGTGCAGACCAGTTATAATCGATACCAGTTGCACGTTTCTATCCGTGACTTGAATAACAGTGGTGCTGAAGTTTATCAGGCTACTGTATTGGCCGACTCCAATAAAGCCAGCCTGACACAGGTAATGCCTTTTCTGACCGCGTCTGTTTTTGATGGATTCCCCGGAAAAAACGGGCAGGTGCGTAAAATAAATTTTGACATTGAGAAAAATGAACGTAATTGATTCTGATATGCTAAGCCTGTCAACCGCCAAATCACTTCTGCTTGATCCCTGGGATCTGCACGAAGGGCATCTGGCCAGTGCCTTGGGTGAAATTTTCACTCATAAGGTTGACTATGCCGATCTTTATTTCCAATATACGCGCAGCGAAAGCTGGAGCCTAGAGGAAAGCATTGTCAAAACCGGCAGCTTTTCTATTTCACAAGGTGTGGGCGTTCGCGCTGTTTCAGGCGAAAAAACAGCCTTTGCGTATTCCGACGTCCTGTCCCCCGAGGCTTTGCTGTCTTCGGCTAAAACCGTCAAGACCATTGCCCGGCAAGGGGCAGGCAAATCCAAGGTCCTGGCGGGTGAAAATCGTCCCCATGATCTGTATAAGGGGGTTGATCCGTTGGCCACTTTATCGGCCACCGACAAGGTTAACCTGTTGGAGCGGATTGAAAAAATGGCCCGTGCCAAAGACCCGCATGTGATACAGGTCATGGCCGGTTTGGGCGCTGAATATGATGTCGTGCTGATTGCCGGCAGTGATGGCCGGCTGGTTGCCGATGTGCGTCCTTTGGTGCGTTTGTCCTTAACGGTACTGGCAGAACGCAACGGCCGCCGTGAAATGGGACATGCCGGTGGTGGTGGTCGTTTGGGGCTGAATTATTTTTCAGACGAGTTGTTACAGTCTTATGTTGACAAGGCGGTTCATGAGGCCCTCACTAATCTTGAGGCCCGTCCGGCACCTGCGGGCGAAATGACGGTGGTGTTGGGCTCAGGCTGGCCGGGCATTCTGTTGCATGAGGCAGTAGGGCATGGCCTGGAAGGCGACTTTAACCGCAAGGGCTCCAGCGTGTTTTCTGGCCGTATTGGCGAGCGAGTGGCTTCCAAAGGCGTTACGGTGATTGATGACGGCACCATCCAGGATCGCCGTGGCTCACTGAATATAGACGATGAAGGCAATCCCACCCAGCGCAATGTACTGATTGAAGATGGCATCTTACGCGGTTATATGCAAGACTCCCTGAATGCCCGTTTAATGAAAACCCCGGTAACGGGTAACGGCCGACGTGAGTCCTTCGCCCATCTGCCCATGCCACGCATGACCAATACCTTCATGCTGGCAGGCAAAGAAGATCCGCAGGAAATAATTGCATCAGTTAAAAACGGTCTTTATGCGGTTAATTTTGGTGGTGGTCAAGTGGATATTACCAGTGGGAAATTTGTTTTCTCCACGTCTGAAGCCTATTTGATTAAAAACGGCAAAATCACGCATCCTGTGAAAGGTGCCACATTAATTGGCAATGGTCCCGATGCTATGAATAAAGTCTCCATGATTGGCAATGACCTGTCACTGGATTCGGGTGTGGGTACTTGTGGCAAGGAAGGCCAAAGCGTGCCAGTGGGTGTAGGCATGCCCACTATTCGTATGGATGGCCTGACCGTTGGCGGTACGGCCTGAGTCTTTATGTGATTGTGGTGCATTAAGAACATCTTTCGATTATTTTTATTGCATTGCG
>CAZPNE010000166.1:0-3117 GCA_964588255.1 uncultured Advenella sp.
TCACCAATTCTGAAAATGGGGTCACCGGCATAAGGTGCTAAATGCTCAAACATGGTTTTCCTTCTGGTTAAAAGCGTGTATGCGTGCAAAAAAATAACTGTACCATGGAAAAGCCGGGTTCAAGGCATGGGTTTGCCGGTCGCAATGCAATCATCTCCGGGTGGGAAACCCGGAGATGATAAGGTCGTTTTTTGCTTAAAAAAAGTTGCTTATTGTGCTACCCAGGCGTTATAGCGTTGTTCAAGGGCATCACCATAATCGGTCCAGAAATTGACATCTAGCGCAATGGCGTTTTCGATGTTTTGTTTGGAACTTGGCAGGTCTTTGCCAATGTCAGCCGGCAGGGCATTGATAGCTGCAGTGGTTGGCGGGCCGTAAGGAATGAGGGATGAATAGCTCACCAGGTTCTGGGGCTGGCTGGCAAACTTGATGAATTTAAGCGAGTTTTCAATATCGGGTGCGTCTTTTGGAATGGCCCAGTAGTCAAGTGCATACAGGCTCTGGTTCCAGACGATGGACAGGGGGCGATTGTCTTGCTTGATGGCTTGGGAAATCCGGCCATTGTAGGCGGAAGACATGACCACATCACCGGCAACCAGATATTGGCCGGGTTGTGCGCCCGATTCCCACCATTGGATATGTGGCTTGAGTTCATCTAGTTTTTTAAATGCACGGTCAACGCCTTCAGGGGTTGACAGTACTGAGTAGACCTCTTTGGGAGACACGCCATCGGCCATCAGGGCAATTTCAAGGGTGTATTTTGCCCCTTTGCGTAAGGACCGTTTGCCCGGATATTTATTGATGTCCCAAAAATCGGCCCAAGAGGTGGGTCCTTCCTTGAGTTTGTCTTTATTGTAGGCCAGGGCTACCGACCAGATAAAGGTGCCTACGCCACAATCCTGTGCTGCATGTTCGATAAAGTCGGATTCAGGCAGGACCTTGCTGTAATCAATTTCCTCAAACAGACCTTCGGCACAACCACGTTCCAGTTCAGGGGCTTCAACCTCTACCACATCCCACTGGACGCTGTTGGTGTCAACCATGCTTTTTATTTTTCCCATCTCACCGTTCCAGTCCACGGCATTGATCCTGATGCCGGTTTCTTTTTCAAAAGGCTGGAAGTAGGCTTTTTCCATGGCGGTTTTTGAGTCACCACCGAAAGAAACAACGGTAAGGCTTTGGGCTGAGGCAACAGCGCCAAAGGCACTGAGTATGAATCCTGTCACGATGGCTGAACGAGCGTGTTTGAACATAATTTCACATCCTTGTGTTTGGACATCAGAAGAGAATGAATGTGACATCATCGCAAGTTTTGTTTTTTATGGGAAATAGGGGTTTTCCCGTGAAGTGTTTCGGTGATTGCCGTATTGAAGGATCTGTGGTGCCGGCTAATTAAAATAAATGGAATGAATAGCTTAGTCATGGGACAACAGTAAATGCCCGAGAATAATGGGGGGATGGGGTTGCCTGATGTTTTATTAGTTCATGTTTATAAAAAACAACAATTTCAATTTTAAATTAAATATGAAAATCAATTTTAAATTAAATATGAAAATAATGATTAATGAGCGAGGATTATGTTTGAAATTCCATTAGCCGAACTGGTGCTTGAAAAGCTGAACCGTGATGACAAAATGCCATTGCAACGCCAGCTTTATCAGATCATTCATGATTTGATCAACAATGGTAGCTTGCCACCGGACAGGAAACTGCCTTCTTCCCGTTTCCTGAGCAAAGAGGTGGGTATTTCGCGAATTACCGTTTCCCTGGTGTATGAGCGCCTGATTACCGAAGGCTATCTGTACAGCCGGGAAGGCAGTGGCACGTATGTTTCAAAGGTGGTAACCCCGCTGGTGCCGTCGGGCAATGCGCCGGCTATGAAATCCTGGGTGTACTCCGAAAGGGGAGCCCGGTTGTTGTTGTCGGAAAGCAGTCCGCCACAGCCCAAGGGAGAGTTTGTTCCCGGTATTCCCGATGTGTCGGAGTTTCCTTTTCATATATGGCGGAAAATCCTGGGAAAGTACTATTCAAAAAAGTATCTTCACCTGTCGGGCTATGCCGAGTCCGGGGGCTATGTAGAGCTGCGTAAGGCCATTGCCGCTTATTTGGCTATTTCCCGTTCCCTGCAGTGTGATCCCGATCAGGTTATTGTGACCTTTGGTACACCCCAGTCGCTGGATTTATGCACCCGGCTGTTAAGTGACCCCGGGCAGCAGGCCTATATCGAAGATCCACCTTATTGGGCGACTGAATCGGTGTTTGAAGCGGGTGGGCTAAAGGTTAATTGCATACCCCTTGATGACGGGGGGATTGCACTGGAAGACGAGATGATTGCCGAGAACGGGAAATTCATTTATGTCACGCCTTCACACCAGTATCCTACCGGCGTCACCATGTCGATGGAACGGCGCGAAAAAATCCTTGCCCTGGCCAGAAAGCATCAGTTATGGGTGATTGAAGATGATTATGACTGTGAGTTCAATCATGATGACTTGCATTTGCCTTCTTTGCAAAGCCTGGATCAGGGCAACCATGTGATTTATTTTGGTACGTTCAGCAAGTCCATGTTTTCTGGTTTGCGCCTTAGCTATATGGTGGTGCCGCCCGGTTTGGCACCGGCCATGCGACGCGCCATTTCAAACCTTTATTTGCCCGGCATGCTGCAGCTGCAGGCCGCATTGGCCGAATTTATCAATGAAGGTCATTTCTACCGGCATATCAAGAAAATGCGGGCGATTTATCTTGAACGGGGAACCCTGTTCCGCGAAAGATTAAAAGCGGTTTTTGGCAAGAAAGTGACCCTTTCCCAAGGCAATTCGGGTTTGCACCTAATGGCCTGCTTCAATTCGTTGTTAAGCTTCGAACAATTTTCACTTTGTGCCCGCCGCCACGGCATGATTGTGCGCCAGGCCAAATTCCGTAAACCCACGGAACACGGGCTTTGTCTGGTGTTGGGCTATGGTGGTGTACCCACCCGGGACATTGCCGGTGCAGTCAATCGCCTGCAGCAGGTTTTCATTGAAGGGGAACGGGGATTGTTCTTCAGCGGGGCCTGAAAACATAACTGGCCTGATCAAAATTACACAAGTGGATATAGCCGATTGTGACTTCCTGTCT
>CAZPNE010000167.1:0-3114 GCA_964588255.1 uncultured Advenella sp.
TCTAGATAGTCCATACGTGTCCATTTGCGATAGTGGACAAGTATGTTCATATTTTTTTTATTAGCGACTTGAAAAGATGACTTTACCGGATAGTTACCCTAAAAATAGATTGGAACTTATTGTCGTTTTTCTACGAGGGAATTCAAGACGGCATTGGCCGGAGCATTACAAACCAAGCCAGTACATGTTGAGCAGATCCGTCGGTCGCGCAGGAGTTGTGAGCAGGCCAATGACTTCAGTGCCAAAGCGTTTGACCAGAGCCACACCATCCACATCAATCCCCTTTGCCATCAACCTGCCTGCAAATCCGGACGTGGCCGAGCCGCCAGTTCGGCGGCAACATCGGCTCCTATGCCGGTCATGCAAAGTAAACGTATGACAATATCATCCTGACTGATTGGGGGCGCTTCATTGGCAGTAATTGCCAGGCTGATTCCCACAATCGCATAGGCACACAAACGCCAAACCAGCGCCGCATCGGCAGGCGGAAAGCGACCCTTTTCCACGGCCAGTTGGAAATCGCGTATTGCGAATGGACCCATGCGCCGGTACAGGGCATCGGAAATGACTTCAGAGCGATACAGCATTTGTTTCCAGCGCACGTCCGTGGTGGCGGTTTCCAGTACGGTGCGCAAGCCAAATGCGTAAATTTCAGCGGGGTCCTCGAAAGCCCCCGTGATTTTTTCAATTCGCAAGGCAAGGTCATGCATCATTTCTTCCAGTACGGCAATGGCCAGCTCATCTTTTGATTTGAAGTAGTTATAAACCGTGCCGGTGGCCACGTCTGCTCGCTCGGCAATTTCTTGCATGGTGGCGGCATCTATGCCTTTTTCACCCATCACCAGGCAGGCTGCATGGATCAGGGCTTCGCGATTGCGACGCTGCCGGCGTGCCACACGGCCTTCTGGTTCCGGCTTTATGTTGCTTGTATTCATTGGATCTGGATCAATCGAGGTCATCTTTTTCATGCCAGAAGTATACCAAGAGCGGAGCCTGACACTGGCAAGTGCTTGTGCTTTCTTTGACTACAAACAATTTTTATCAATAATACGGGAAAACGATAAATGAATAATATTCATTTTTGAATTACATTCACATCAGGACGTTATGCTTGTGAATGATGGCTGGCTGTTCCTACGGTGCAATCAGACGAAAGTCAAAAAATCAAACAAAAATATCAGGCGCGTTCCAATACGCGTACTAACCAAGGAGACAAACATGGGCACAGAACATTTTGATACTGATGTGGCGATTGTGGGTGGGGGGCCGGTGGGTACCCTGCTGGCGATCCTGCTGGGCAAACAAGGCAAGCGGGTTACCCTTGTCGAGCGCTGGACCAAGGCTTACGGCCGTCCCCGCGCGGTGACGTATGATCACGAAATCGCCCGTATCCTGGCCACGCTTGGAATCAATTCCGATAACGATACGGCCATTAATTACCATGACGAGCTGTATTACCTGAAGAATGCCCAGGGAGAGAATTTGCAGATTGTTGATTGGGACAGCATTTCAGCTTCGGGTTGGCGTGTGCGTTACTGGTTTAACCAGCCCGACCTGGAAAAACGGCTTTCAGGCATTCTGGAGACTTTGCCTCTGGTGACGCAGTTGCGTGGCTGGCAGGGGATGGCGCTGGATCAGGATGCCAATGGGGTAACGCTTTCCTTGCAGCGCAATCCTGATGAGGTTGGCCCAAATGGAGAACGCCAGACACTACGGGCAAAATTTGTGGTGGGTGCCGATGGTGCCAACAGTATGGTCCGCGAGTGTCTGGGCATTGAAAATGAAGACAAGGGTTATTTCTTTGATTGGCTGATCCTGGACATGATTCCGCATACCCCTTATGATGCAAAACCGTCGCAATGGCAGTTGTGCGACCCTAAGCGTCCCACCACGATTGTGCCCGCCGGACCAGGCCGTCGTCGCTGGGAGTTCATGGTGTTGCCGGGTGAGTCTGTCGAGGAAATCCAGACCCCTGAAAACGCTTGGAAATTAATGGAACCCTGGGGTCTGACCCCCGAAAATGCAGAGCTGGAACGTAGCGCAGTTTACCGTTTTCAGGCGCGCTGGGCCAAAGTCTGGCATAAAGGCCGTTGCGCGCTGGCTGGTGATGCCGCTCACCTGATGCCTCCTTTTGCCGGCGAAGGCATGTGTGCCGGTGTGCGTGACGCTTTTGCGCTGGGCTGGCGCCTGAATGCGATCCTGGAAGGCAAGCTAGGGATAGATGCGCTGGAAAGCTACACCACAGAACGTCTTGAACATGCCAAATACTATATCAATTTCAGTCAGGAACTGGGCAAGATTATTTGTATTGCTGATGAAAAAGAGGCTGCTGCACGCGATGCGAAAATGAAAGCCGAGCTGGCTGCGCGCAATAATGAGCCGGTTGTTTCGGATGTTTGCCAGCTGGGAGCCGGTGCATGGTGTGCCGATTCGGCACATGCCGGTGAGCTGTCCGTTCAGGGCGTGGTTGAGGCCAATGGCAAACGGGATCGTTTTGATCAGGCGGTGGGTTGCGGCTGGGTTCTGATTGGCCTGGATACCGACCCGAAGGCAGCGCTAACCGAAACACAGCAGGAACAGTTCAAACAACTTGAAGGCCTGGCAGTTAGAATGGGTGCGGCTGGCACGGCTTGCGATGTGGTTGACGCCGAAGGTACTTACGCGCGCTGGCTGAAAAATATTGATGCCAAATACGTGTTGTTGCGTCCCGATTTCTACGTGGCTGTCACCGCTAACAACCCGGCACAGTTGCAGGCGCGTTTTGACCGGATTATGTCAACACTGCAGTTGCAGCCTGTTCCCTCGCTTGTTGCCGCCTGAACCCGGAGCTTTTATATGACTTTTCCATTTACTTTTGATATTAACCCCGCCCGCATCGTGTTTGGGCCGGGCAGCGTGTCACAGGTGGCCCAAGAGCTTCAGCGGCTGGGTGTGACACGTGCCCTGGTGCTTTCCACGCCTTTTCAGGAGGCTGATGCGCAGGCGCTGGCCGAACGGCTGGGCGCTTTGTCTGCCGGGGTATTTGCCGGTGCGGCAATGCATACGCCCGTAGAGGTCACCCGCCAGGCAATGGCGGTGTTCAACGCTGTTGACGCTGATGGCATCGTGGCGCTG
>CAZPNE010000168.1:0-3004 GCA_964588255.1 uncultured Advenella sp.
CACAGGCTCAGGCCGACAAACAATGCTTTTTTCATTAAAGACATGATCTTTCCTTGAAAGGTACAGTGGGTGCGTTTTTTATGCGTTGCATAAATAGTAGGGAAGCCAAGATTTTATGACAAATTTGCGTATAGGCGATTGATTTTCATGGAATTTGGCTAATTAGTTTTGAAAACTCATTGTTTTTTTCTTGCCAGAAAATAATCTGGACATAAAGCAGTCGTCTACGTATAATTTTCGCTTCAAGCAGGGGTACTAAGCAATAGCTTGGTTGAGAAATACCCTTTGTACCAGTACGGATAATGCCGAGGCTGGGAGTTCAACATTCGAATCAGTCGAAAGTCATTCCCTATTCGGCTCCAATTTTTTCATTTGGAGCACACATGAGCGCTAAACCCACATTTACAGCCGCAACGGCACAGGTCGATGATGCGGCCATCCAGTCATTGCCACGGTCACGCAAAATTTATGAGCAGGGTTCACGCCCTGATATTCGCGTGCCTTTCCGGGAAATTTCGCAAGACGATACCCCCACCATGTTTGGCGGCGAAAAAAACCCGCCGCTAACCGTTTATGATACCAGTGGACCATATACCGACCCTTCTGTGAAGATTGATATCCGTAAAGGCTTGCCTGCATTGCGAAAAGCCTGGATTGAAGAACGCAATAATACCGAAGTGTTAAGCGGCCCCAGCAGTGAATACGGGCAGCAACGCCTGCAAGATCCGCAGCTTTCTGCCATGCGCTTTGAATTGCAACGCCCGCCACGCCGCGCCCAAGCAGGCCAAAACGTGACGCAAATGCACTATGCGCGTAAAGGGATAGTGACGCCCGAAATGGAATTTGTGTCTATTCGCGAAAACATGCGGGTGGAGCAGTACCTGGAAAGCCTGCGCCAAAGCGGTCCCGAAGGTAGCAAACTGGCCGCGCGTATTAGCCGCCAGCACCCCGGGCAGTCATTCGGGGCATCTATTCCCCAGCGTATTACGCCTGAATTCGTGCGTGATGAAATTGCCCGTGGCCGTGCGATTATTCCAGCCAATATCAACCACCCTGAAATTGAACCCATGGCGATTGGACGCAATTTCCTGGTCAAGATCAATGCCAATATCGGCAATTCGGCACTGGGTTCGGGCATTCACGAAGAAGTAGAGAAAATGACCTGGGCCATTCGCTGGGGCGGCGATACCGTGATGGATCTTTCCACCGGCAAGAATATTCATGAAACCCGCGAGTGGATCATCCGCAACTCGCCCGTGCCGATCGGCACCGTGCCGATCTACCAGGCGCTGGAAAAGGTGGATGGCAAGGCCGAAGAACTGACCTGGGAAATTTTCCGTGACACGTTAATTGAACAGGCCGAGCAGGGCGTTGATTACTTCACGATTCATGCCGGTGTCCGTTTACCCTTTATTCCCATGACTGCCAATCGCATGACGGGTATTGTGTCGCGGGGCGGTTCCATTATGGCCAAATGGTGCCTGGCGCATCATAAGGAAAGTTTCCTGTACGAGCATTTTGAAGATATTTGCGACATCATGAAAGCCTACGATGTGAGCTTCTCGCTGGGCGACGGCCTGCGTCCGGGCTCGGGTTACGATGCCAACGACGAGGCCCAGTTTGCCGAACTGAAAACCCTGGGAGAACTAACGCAAGTGGCCTGGAAGCATGATGTGCAGGTCATGATTGAAGGCCCTGGCCATGTGCCCATGCACCTGATTCGTGAAAACATGGACATGCAGCTGGAACATTGCCACGAAGCGCCGTTTTATACGCTTGGCCCGCTCACCACCGATATTGCGCCTGGCTACGACCACATCACTTCAGGCATTGGTGCAGCCTTAATTGGCTGGTATGGCACTGCCATGCTGTGTTATGTGACACCCAAAGAGCATTTGGGCCTGCCTAACAAGAAAGATGTGAAAGACGGCATTATTACCTACAAAATTGCCGCCCATGCCGCCGACCTGGCCAAAGGCCATCCCGGTTCTGCCATTCGTGACAATGCCCTGTCCAAGGCACGTTTTGAATTCCGTTGGGACGACCAGTTCAACCTGGGCCTTGATCCGGATACGGCCAAGGATTTCCATGACGAAACCCTGCCCAAAGACTCGATGAAAGTGGCGCACTTCTGTTCCATGTGCGGTCCGCATTTTTGCAGCATGAAAATCACCCAGGATGTACGCGAGTATGCCGATAAATTGGGGGTTAGCGACAAGGATGCCCTGCAAAAAGGCATGCAGGAAAAATCCATCGAGTTCGTGAAAAAAGGCGCCGAGATTTATCACCAGGCGTGAGTGGGGGAACGCCTATTCACCAAACCATTTTAAATTTGAATGAAGCCCAGCCGTCTCGCCCACCACAATAAGGGCAGGGGCCTGCGCCTGTTTGGCCAGATCAGGTAATTGTGCCAGTGTGCCGGTCTGAACCTGCTGGTTCTTGCGGGTACCATGGCTGATAATGGCAATGGGTGTATTTTCTTGGCGGCCATGGGCAATCAGCTGGTGTGAAATTTCCTCGGCCTTGATGGTACCCATGTAAATCACCAGCGTTTGTTTACCACGGGCCAGGGTTTTCCATTCCAGCTCATCGCCATCGGGGCGGCAATGGCCGGTAATGAACATGGCCGTTTGGGCGTGGTCGCGGTGCGTAAGCGGGATGCCGGCATAGGCAGTTGCGCCCAGTGCGGCGGTAATGCCCGGAATCACCCGATACGGGATTTTTTCCTCTCGCAACGCTTCCAGCTCTTCGGCTCCACGGCCAAAGACAAACGGGTCTCCCCCTTTTAAGCGCACCACGCGCAAGCCCTGTTTGGCATATTTTATCAAGCGCTGGTTGGTTTCTTCCTGTGCGACTGAATGCGCGCCTGCCCGTTTGCCTACCGATTCCCGAATGGCATCACGGCGCACCAGTTCCAGGATTTCATCACTGATCAGGGCATCATGCAGCACGATATCGGCCTGTTGAATGGCTTGCAGGGCTTTTAGGGTAAGCAGTTCCGGGT
>CAZPNE010000169.1:0-2997 GCA_964588255.1 uncultured Advenella sp.
TTGGCAGCCATGTCCGGTTTGCCTTGCCCGAAGTTGGCCTGGGTATCATGCCAGGGGCGGGTGGAACACAAAACCTGCCACGCGCGATTGGTGAGCGGCGTGCCAAGGAAATTCTCATGACGGGTAAACCGTTTACCGCAGGGCAGGCACTGGAATGGGGCCTGGTGAATAAAGTTTGCGAACCCGCTGCTGTTCTTGACGCAGCGCTTGAAACGGCAACGGTGATTGCCGGTAATGCCCCGCTTTCGGTGAAACAAATCAAGAAATCCGTGCGCTATGGCGGCCAAATGGAATTGCGTACCGCTTATCGCTTTGAAGTGGAAGCCTATAACCATCTGGTTGAAACCGAGGATCGCTATGAGGGTGTGCTTGCCTTCAATGAAAAGCGCAAGCCGGTCTTTAAAGGCAAATAAGCATAATTTTATTCAGGATAAGAAAAATGAGTAGTCTGACGCAGGATATTGTTTATTTTATTAGTCAGTTTGATCAATACAATGTAGATCCAGCGGCGTATCGGCTGGCCAAAATTGGCATCATGGACAGCATGGCTTGCATGTTTGCCGGCAGTGAAGAGGCGGTGGTTCAAATTCTGGAAAAGCATTTTGGCCAGCGGGCAGGCAATGGCCAAACTGATGTAGCGGTGCCTTTTCTGGAACAAAAACACTTGCCTCTGGAACAGGCGGCTTGCCTGTGGGCAACCGCAGCGCATGCCCTTGATTATGACGATGTAGCCATGTCGGCGCATCCCAGCACGGTACTGATGCCGGTTGTGATGACGGGGGCCATTCACTTGTCGGCGTCTGGGCAAGCGGTGTTAAATGCCTATATTTTGGGGTATGAGGTGTGGGCCGAGCTGTTTACCCGTGAAAAAGATCCCTACCATATCAAGGGGTGGCATCCAACCGCCATTTTCGGCACCGTGGCAGGGGCAGCCGCCTATGCGTATTTAAGCCGTTTACCCCAGGAATTAATCACCAATGCCTTGGGGATTGCGGCCAGCATGGCCAGTGGGCTGGTGGCCAATTTCGGTACGATGACCAAACCCCTGCATGCAGGACGGGCAGCCAGTATGGCCATAGAGGCGGTAGAACTGGCCCGCGCCGGCATTACCGCCTGCCCGGATATTTTCGAGCACAGGGCCGGTTTCCTGAAAGCCACCTCGCTGGCCGGCAATGTGGATACCCAGACACCCGCCGCATTGGGTCAAACCTGGCGGCTGGTGCAGCAGGGACTGAATATCAAACAATATCCGGTTTGTTATTCCGGTCACCGGGTGATAGACGGCACCTTGGCCATTATCAATAAAGAAAATTTTAATCTTGAAGAAATTACGTCCATTGTCGCCACCATTGGCCAGCCACAGGCATCCATGTTAAGGAATCCATGCCCTGAAACAGGACTTGAAGCCAAGTTCAGTCTTGAATTTGATATTGCCTGCGCATTGCTGGTTCGTAAAGTGGGGCTGGCAGAGCTTAGTGACGATTTTGTCAAAAGGGCAGATCTGCAATCTCTTTATCCGAAAATACGCATCACGATTACCGATGAGCTTGACCCGGCAGATACCGCTTTCGCCTTGCACGATCGGGTTGTTATTGAATTGAAGGATGGGCGGGTGTTTGATTCGGGCGATATCCGTTACCCGATAGGGCATGCCAATTTGCCACTTGATGCCGAAACACTGAAAGCCAAATTCATGGATTGCCTGCAGATCTGGCATAACCATACGGGCATTGCCGGCAAGGCCCTGCCCTTGTTTAAGGCGCTGTCCGGGCTAGAGCAACAGGACAATATTCGCGTCACCCTGGACGGGATTTTTGACTGAGTATGACATGACCGACCGCCTGTCCGTTATGCCTGGAAAGTTTGTTAATGATGAAGAGAATATGACTATGCTTGCTTCAGAACCCTGCGGCCCTCTTAAAGGTATCCGTATTATTGACCTGACATCGGTGGTGATGGGGCCTTTTACCACGCAGATTCTGGCGGATCTGGGAGCCGATGTGATCAAGGTTGAGTCGCCCGCCGGGGATACTACCCGGAATATGGGTTATCGGCAGCATAAAGGCATGGGGGCCAATTTCCTGCACTTGAATCGTAACAAGCGTTCGGTCGTGCTGGATCTTAAAACGCCAGAAGGCCGTGAGGCCTGTCTGGCCCTGGCCAAAACCGCTGATGTTTTTTTATACAATGTGCGCCCGCAGGCAATGGCGCGCCTGGGGCTGTCTTATGAGGCGGTAAAGGCAGTCAATCCGCAGATTGTATATGCGGGTGCCTACGGATTCAGTGATAACGGTCCTTATGCCGGCAGACCGGCCTACGATGATCTTATCCAGGGCATGACGGGCATTCCGGCCCTGTACAGCCAGCATACGGGCTTGCCACCCCGTTATGTACCCTTGACTATGGCAGACCGCATTGTGGGCCTGCAGGCGGCTATTGCCTGCCTGGCAGGCGTACTGGAAAGCCGGCAATCCGGGCAGGGGCAATCGATTGAAATTCCCATGTTCGAAACCATGGCGCAATTTGTGTTGAATGACCATCTTGGCGGTGCCACGTTTGAACCTTCCAAAGGCGAAATGGGTTATTCCCGTCTGCTGGTGGAACCACGCAAACCGTATCAGGCTGCTGACGGTTATGTGTGCGTGATTGTGCATACCGATGGGCACTGGCAGCGTTTTCTGGACCTGGTGGGCCGGCCCGATTTGTTGGCGCCCGGTTCGGTCTTTGAGTCGGTGGAATCCCGGGCCCGGCATGTGAACCAGGTATATGGTTTTCTGGCCGATATGATTTTGGGTCATACCGTTGCCTATTGGGTTGAAACCCTGGCAGCGGTAGATATCCCGGTAGCACCCTTGAATCAGGTGGAAGACTTACTGGAGGATCCTCATTTGCAGGCGACGGGGCAGATTGTGAAAATGGTGCATCCCACTGAAGGTAACTTGCGTACGGTGGCACCAGTGGGTAATTATTCACGCACCCCGCCCGGTATTTACCGGC
>CAZPNE010000170.1:0-2955 GCA_964588255.1 uncultured Advenella sp.
TTGAACCCCATGAAATCGTGCATGAAACCATCGCGTTTTTTCAGGAAAAGCTGTTGCGTGGCAAACGCGTGCTAATTACTGCTGGCCCCACGGCAGAGCCCATCGACCCGGTACGCATGATCACCAACCGTTCATCCGGCAAAATGGGTTATGCCATTGCCCGCGCGGCACGAGAAGCCGGTGCACAGGTTATCCTGGTTTCTGGCCCAACCGCGCTTGAACCTCCTTATGACGTACAGCGCATCTCGGTCACAACCGCCAGGCAAATGCATGAACAGGTCATGCAACATGCCCATGATGCCGATATTTTCATCTCGGTAGCCGCTGTTGCCGACTGGCATGTCAGCAATTTTCAGGAAAACAAAATCAAGAAAACCGAGAATACCGGCATGGACCTGAAATTTTCGCCCAACCCGGACATTCTCGCCTCGGTTGCCGCACTTGAAAATGGTCCATGGTGTGTCGGTTTTGCGGCAGAAACAGAAAACCTTCTGGAATATGCCGAACGTAAACGTCAACGTAAAAACATTCCCTTGCTGGTAGGTAATCTGGCACAAGATGTCATGGATGCCGATTCAACCACCATGGTTCTCTTCGAAGAAAACGGTCACCAACAACTGCCCACCCTGCCTAAATTGGCCGCTTCTCGCCAATTAATTAAACATATTGCCCTGAAACTGTCGGCTTAAACGCCCTTTTTCAAGATTAACCGGTATATTTTCATGGATCAGCTGCTTCAACAGATCATTACCTTCATCCAGGACAACCAGGTCTGGGCAGGCCCCATTATTGCCTTGCTTACCTTTGGCGAGTCCATGCTTATTATTGGCCTGGCTATCCCGGCAACCGCCATTTTACTGGCAACCGGCACCTTGATCGGTTCAGATGTCCTGTCTCCCTGGCCTATCATTATCTGGGGCATAACCGGTGCTATCCTGGGTGATGCCCTTTCCTACTGGATCGGACGCTGGTTTGGTATGGATATCACCCGCAAATGGCCCCTGAACCAGCACCGGAAAATGATTGCACGAACAAGGTTATTCTTTTATAAATATGGTGTCTTATCGGTTTTTATAGGTCGCTTTATGGGCCCCATCCGTTCCACGATTCCTGCCGTTGCAGGCATCATGAACATGTCGCATCTGCGGTTTCAAATCGCTAATGTCACCTCTGCCATCATCTGGATGCCCATCATGATTATGCCAGGGTATCTGGGCGCCAAAGGTGCCGAGGCCATTTCAGATTCCCACGGTGCAGGTGGTGGAAGCACGCTGTTAATTGGTACCATATTGTCCGTGGTTGCCGGTGTCTGGCTGATATATTCACTCATAAAAAAGCCACCTGAAAAAAACAAAACCAATAAGGGAAAGGATCAAGGCCGGTAACCGTCATTAACAAGGTAAAGGATGTATCATGTTGAAGAACTACGAAAGTCCCAAAAATGGGGACTATATTTCTTATATTGATGAGCTGCTAAAGCAATCATCCTTATCTTCCAGTGTCCAAAACAAGAAAGATGACGTTGTCCAGGATTTCACTGAAAACTTCTCTAGCGATGACGCTTTCCCATCCAAAGTGCCTGAAAAGGCCCACGCCCCTACATATGCCTTACCCGCCCCCGAAAAATCCACGAATGCAAGTAGATCCCCACCCTATACCGCTTTTTCTTTCAATAAAAATCTCAGAAAATTTTTCTTCCTTATTTTTCTGATTGTTTTTCTGGGTTCTATTCTTGCCGAATCTGATGGGCAAGGGGCGATTGTATTACTTATCATTATTGCCATTGCCGTGCTCCGGTTCATGGCATCAGTTTTCAAATCTACCAAATCAAATAGGAAAAAATGAAAATAGACCTGAAGATCCTCGATGAACGAATGCGGTCACAATTACCGGCCTACGCAACCGGTGGCTCTGCAGGCCTTGATCTGCGAGCCTGTCTTGATGAAGCCATTACACTGGCACCAGGCCAGACTACCCTGATCCCCACCGGTTTATCCATCCATATCAATAACCCCAACTATGCGGCTGTTATCTTGCCACGCTCGGGACTGGGCCATAAACACGGCATCGTGCTTGGCAACCTGGTTGGCCTTATCGATTCCGATTATCAGGGACAACTCATGGTTTCAACCTGGAACCGTGGCCAGACTGATTTTGTTATTTCTCCCATGGAACGCATTGCCCAATTGGTGGTGGTTCCGGTACAGCAAGTAAAATTCAATATTGTTGATGCATTTGAAGACAGTGATCGTGGCACGGATGGTTTTGGCAGTACCGGTCGCCGTTAATTTTTTTACAAGGACATAATAATGACACTGACACGCAGAATGGTTCTAAAAAGCGCTGGCGCCCTCCTGGCATCTGGCATACTCGGTTCCACTATGGCAATAGCACAGGATACCGCCGCCTGGCCCGAAAAGCCCATTAATTTTGTTGTTCCTTACGCGGCCGGTGGCCCACTTGATACCATTGCCCGTCTCTTGGGTGAAAAAGTACAGCAAGAACTTAAACAAACCGTTATTGTCGAAAACAAAGCCGGTGCCGGTGGCAATATTGGTGCCGCTTCCGTGGCCAAAGCCCAGCCCGATGGCTACACGCTGGTAATGGGTGCCGTTGCGATTCAGGCCATTAACCCATGGTTATACAAAAACATCACTTTTGATCCCATCAAGGATTTTTCACCGGTCATTATGGTCTCATCGGTTCCCAATGTTTTGATCGTCAACAAAGACTTTGCCGAAACCAACAATATCAATAGTCTGCAAGACCTCGTTGAATATGCCAAAAAAAATGTTGGCAAGCTTAACTATGCGTCTGGCGGCAGTGGCAGTGCCGGTCACCTTGCCGGTGAACTCATGAAATCCCGCACCGGCATTGATGCGGTACACGTGCCTTATGGTGGTGCCAATCCGGCAAAACTGTCTTTGTTGTCCAACCAGACCCAGTTCATGTTTG
>CAZPNE010000171.1:0-2943 GCA_964588255.1 uncultured Advenella sp.
GAAAGCATGGGCATTGATTTGATCTGGTTTGGTGTCTTGTTGGCCGTGAATATGCAAACTTCGTTTATTCATCCGCCGTTTGGATTCGCCCTCTTTTACCTGCGTTCAGTGGCAGCCAAGGATGACTATATAGACAAAGTAACCGGCAAGCTGATTCCCAAGGTAACAACCGGGGATATCTACAAGGGCTCAATCGCCTTTATTGTTATCCAGTTAATGATGGTAACCTTGGTCATGTACTGGCCTGATGTAGTCATGCACTACAAAGGGCAGGACTCTGGGGTTGATCCAAGCACTATCATTATTGATAGTGGTGCCGACTCTTATGGTTCTGACCCTTACGGTTCACCTAATCCGTATGGCGGAGACGGTTTTTCCAATCCGGCCGATGCTTTCCAGTAGAGGCTATTAAATATGAGAACACGGGTAAAAATCTGCGGCTTGCGTAGTAAAGAAGATATTCATATGGTGGCAGATGCAGGTGCTGATGCCATTGGTCTGGTTGTTTATGCCGGCAGCAAACGGGCAGTCAGCGTGCAAGAGGCTGCTTTATTGCGTCGCGAGATTCCCGCCTTTGTTTCTGCCGTGGTGCTGGTGGTTAATGCCAGCCAGGCAGACATAGAACACATCATCAATGACGTCAATCCCTCGTTCTTGCAGTTTCATGGTGATGAATCAGCGGAATTTTGTGAACAGTTCAGGTTTCCCTATATTCGGGCATTAAGGGTTGGCGGTGGCGCATTGCTTTCGCCAGACGCGGTTGCCCAAGAGGTACAAAAATATCCCAATGCCAGCGGTTTTTTGTTTGATGCTTACAGTGCGGGTTACGGTGGCTCGGGGCTGACCTTTGATTTGTCTTTGCTGGAAAAAGTGCGTGAAATTCTGCCAGCCAGAAAAATCATCATTGCCGGTGGCCTGAATGCCGGTAATGTGCAGCAACTTATCAGGGGTGTAAAACCCTACGCCATTGATTTGAGCAGTGGGGTGGAGTCTGCGCCGGGTGTGAAATCAGCAGAAAAAACCCGTGTCTTCATGGAAAAGGTGGCAAACGCCTGAGTCGCCAAACGCAAACCCGGGCGTTTATACTTGTTCCATGCTCCTGCGTGGGAACGGAAGTGCATGGGAACGCCTATCACACGGCAAGTGCTTCTATTTCCTCCTGCAGCACGAGCCATTCCTCTTCCAGGTCATTATGACGCTTGCTGAGTTCACCATGCTCGTTAAGCACCTTAACGCGCTCATCGCGTCGCTCATCGGCATAAAAAGACTCATCGGCAATTAGCAAATCAATCTCTTCCAGTCGCTTTTGGCTTTTTGCCATCTCGCTTTCCACTTTTTTGAGTTTGCTTTCCAAAGGTTTTCGCAAGGCCGAAACGCGCTGGCGTTCTTCAGCTTCAAAGCGTTTTTGTGCCTTGCGGTCGATATTTTCCTTGCCGCTGTTTTCTGCCGCTTCCTGGCGGGCTTCGCTGCGTTGCGCCTGGTTGCGCTGGTTTAGCCATTCGCGGTAGTCTTCAAGGTCACCGTCAAATTCCTGTACCTTGCCATCGGCAACAATCCAGAAACTGTCTACGGTGGTTCGTAAAAGGTGCCGGTCGTGGGAAACCATAAGCATGCTGCCATTGAATTCGGCTAGTGCCGTGGCCAGGGCTTCACGGGTATCAACATCCAGGTGGTTACTGGGTTCGTCTAGCAGTAGCAGATTGGGCTTTTGCCAGACGATAAGAGATAGAGCCAAACGGGCTTTTTCACCGCCTGAAAAGGGGGCAACCTTGGAATTGACCGTGTCTCCACCAAAACCAAAACCACCCAAATAGTTGCGCAGTTCCTGTTCACGGGTATCGGGTGCAATCCGGGCAAGATGCTGTAAGGGGGTAGCGTCGAGATCCAGCATATCAAGCTGTTGCTGGGCAAAATAGCCAATTTCCATCCCTTTGGCGGGTTTGTATTGCCCCGCCAGCGGAGATAACTCACCGGCAATAGTTTTGATAAGTGTACTTTTACCCGCCCCGTTAACACCCAGCACACCAATACGGGCACCACCACGAACCATGAGTTCGACATCGGAAAGAATCGTTTTGGATTCACCCTGGGCATTGGTATAACCGGTAGAAACCTTGTCCAGTATCAAAAGCGGATCAGGCATATTGGCTGGCGATGGAATATGAATACTAATGCCAGATTCCATTTGCAATGGTGCCAGTTTTTCCATGCGGGCCAGTGCCTTGACGCGGCTTTGTGCCTGTTTGGCCTTGCTTGCCTTGGCCTTGAAACGATCAATAAAACCTTGCAGGCGGGCACTTTCCCGTGACTGGCGGTCGATCGCGATTTGGGCTTGCTTCAGACGTTCGGCACGTTGTGTGAGGAAGTCCTCATAACCGCCTTTATAACGAGTCAGCTTGCATTGGTCAAAATGTAAGATCACTTTAGCGACAGCATCCAGAAACTCGGTATCATGAGAAATCAGGATAACCGTGCCTTGGTAGGCAGCCAGCCATTTTTCCAGCCACAGCATGGCATCAAGGTCAAGGTGGTTGGTCGGCTCATCAAGTAATAGCAATTCGGAAGGGGCCATCAGGGCACGGGCCAGGGCGAGACGCATTTGCCATCCACCCGAAAAACTGTTGACCGGGTTCATCCATTGGTCTGGTTTGAAACCCAGACCCGCCAGCAACTGTTCGGCCCGTGAAGAGGCACTCCAGGCATCTGCTTCTATCAGGGCAGATTCCAGTTCGGCAATCCTTGTGCCGTCATGTTCATCAAGTTGTGCACGTTCAGCCTGAAGGGCGCGTAGATGGGTGTCACCGTCAATAACAAATTCCCGGGCGGGCTGGTTGCTAGAGACCACTTCCTGCCGGACACTGGCTATGCGCCAGGTATCAGGCATGGTCAATGAGCCGGCATCCTGATCCAGTTCGCCCTGTAAAAGGGCAAACAGGGTGGATT
>CAZPNE010000172.1:0-2928 GCA_964588255.1 uncultured Advenella sp.
TGGGCGGTAATTTGGGAGTCATTGGTAACGGCAATATTGGTGGAACACTGGATGTGGCTGGTCGTGCAACTTTTGCCAGCTCAGTCCAGGCAGACAGACTGACCGTAATTAACAGCGCCACTATTGGTGGTGATTTGGATGTGGCTGGTGACGTAACGGCAAATAGGCTTACTACCGGTAATACTGCTATGGATACCAATGGGGTTAAAGTTTATAGCGTAACTGGTGGTGTTACTGTACTGAATGGTAATGGCTTGTCGTTCCAGAATATAGCGGGGGCACAGGTTGGTCCAAGTATTTCTGCCAATGGTATTGATGCCGGTGGTCAGCGGATTACCAATGTAGCCGCTGGTGTTGCTGATACCGATGCGGTTAACATGGGTCAGCTGAACAGCGTGTCTAGCCGTATTGATTCAATACGCAGTGACATGAATCGTCTTGATAAAGATAACCGTGCGGGTTCTGCGGCTGCAGGTGCATTGGCTAGCTTGCCACAGGCTTCTACCCCAGGTAAAAGTGTAGTGAGTTTAGGTACGGCCGGTTACCGTGGTGAACAAGGTTATGCTGTCGGCTTGTCTACAAGGTCTACAAGTGGTGACTGGATATTTAAAGGTGGTGTCAGTGGTAACTCTCGTGGTCACTTTATGTATGGTGCCAGTGTTGGGTATGAGTGGTAATTGTTAAATGAGTAGCAGTGCCAGCCTGGTATCAGGTTGGTGCTGTTAAAGAAGCTTATACTTGCCACTTAAATAAAAACGCTGCATATTCAAAAGATATGCAGCGTTTTTTTATGGGCTACGCTATGGCAGTGGCATCACCAAACGCATTCCTGCGCGTGGGAACCGAATGCACGTGTCACTCCGCTTTTTTGCTTTTGTCTTCTTGCGGCATTTCAATTTTGACTTCAAGTACTTCAAGGGTATCTTTGCGATCCAGCTGAACCTTGATGTCGTCAGCGTTGATTTTGATGTATTTGGAAATGACTTCAATCAGCTCTTTTTGCAGGGCTGGCAGGTAATCGGGTTCGGTGCTGTCTGAACTGCGCTCACGAGCCAGAATGATTTGCAGGCGATCTTTGGCTACGCTGGCCGATGATTTTTTTTCTCCGAGAAAAAACTTGAGGAATGACATGCTTATTTCCCTCCGAAGAGGCGTTTGAGTAAGCCCGGTTTTTCGTATTCGGTAAAGCGAAGGGGTTTTTCTTCACCCAGGTAGCGGGCAACGATATCCTGGTAGGCTTCGGCGACATCGGTGTCTTTAAGGTGGATGACAGGCAGGCCCGAGTTGGAGGCTTGCAGCACCGCTTCTGATTCAGGAACCACGCCAATCAGCTTGATACGCAGGATATCTTCAATATCTTTTAACGACAGCATTTCGCCTTCTTCCACCCGCTTGGCATTGTAGCGGGTAAGTACCAGGAACTCTTTAACCGGTTCTTTGGACTCTTCGGCCCGTTTTGATTTAGAGGAAAGAATACCCAGAATACGGTCGGAGTCACGTACGGAAGAGACTTCGGGATTGGTGACCACCAGGGCGTCATCGGCAAAGTAGGCCGACATGAGGGCACCGGTTTCAATACCGGCCGGTGAATCGCAAACGATATATTCAAAACCCATGCCCTTGAGCTCATCAAGAACCTTGGCCACCCCTTCTTTGGTTAAGGCATCTTTGTCACGGGTTTGGGAGGCGGGCAAGATAAACAGGTTTTCTAGTTGTTTATCTTTGATAAGCGCCTGGTTCAGGGTGGCTTCGCCCTGGATGACGTTGACGAAATCGTAAACAACGCGACGTTCGCAGCCCATGATAAGGTCAAGGTTGCGCAAACCAACGTCAAAGTCGATAACAGCGGTTTTGTGGCCCCGCATAGCCAAGCCTGCTGAAAAACTGGCGCTGGTGGTGGTTTTGCCCACACCGCCTTTACCTGATGTAACGACAATAATACGTGCCATGAAAAGATATTCCTGTAATCTTTAAGTGGTCATTATCTTACCGCATAATGACCGTGTTCAACTGTAAATAAAATTAAAAATTCCTGCTGTTACTTGTGTTCATTAATGGCCACAAAGCCAAGTGATTCGTTTTCCAGTTCCACCATAACGGCTTGTTTGATCAGGCTTTGGTTAAAGTCGGCATCAACCAGACGATAAATGCCGGCAATGGCCAGCAACTCGGCATCTAACTCGGAGGTGAAAATCCGGGCCTGGGTATTGCCCCTGGCACCGGCAATGGCTTTGCCACGCAAGGGACCATATACATGGATGTTGCCATCGGCAATAATTTCGGCACCGCGGCCGACTGCGCCAATAACGATCAGGTCACTGTTGCGGGCATACACCCGTTGGCCCGAGCGCAGCTGGCGCTTGATGACCAGGGTGGGTTCAGCCGGCGTGGCCTCGGGGGCCGGGGCCGGCTCTGCGGGAGCAGGCTGCGCTATGGCGGCCGCCGGGGGCTCGTCGGGTACCCGGTTGGCATTGGACGGCGTGGAAAGGGTAACCGGCACCAGGCCGGCCTTGCGCGCACTGTCCAGAACGGTGCCTTCGGCCATCACGCCAATCACGGGCAGATGGCTGGCCTGCAAATGAGCCAGCAGGGCAGGCCAGTCGGGGGCTTCGTTAATCCGGGAGGCATCAAGCACGACCGCCTCGTCTTTGAACAGGCTGCCGGCTTCGGACATTTTCCGGGTAATGGCCGTTTTAAGGGCCGCAAGATTGCTGCTATTAAGCACAATGCGTAATGCAAACAGGGAGGCACTTTTGAAGATGAGTGCTTGGGTTGTATTGGCTTTGCTTGTCACAGTAATGCCTGTTTCGGAAAAAAGTTAAACCTGTTTAAATCCATGAATCACGCAGGGTTACGCTGCGATTGATAACGGGTATTTCAGCAGAGTCAGGGTCTACCGTAAAGTAGCCCAGGCGTTCAAACTGCCAG
>CAZPNE010000173.1:0-2911 GCA_964588255.1 uncultured Advenella sp.
CCACGACATCACCCTCTTTCATGAATACCGGCGGATTACGCTTGGCACCCACACCCCCCGGTGTACCCGTCACAATCACATCACCGGCATTCAAAGGCAGGAATGAAGAAATATAGGCAATTTGCCTTGGAATGCTGTGAATCAGCAATTCAGTGGTGGTACGCTGCATTTCCTGCCCATTCAGGCGGGTAACCAAGGTTAATTCCTGACCGGGTTTGATTTCATCTGAGGTAACCAGCCATGGGCCAAAACCACCCGTTTTCCAGAAGTTTTTACCTGGCCCCCATTGTGAAGTGGCCATTTGCCAGTCACGGATACTGCCATCGTTATAACAGGCATAACCGGCAATATGGTCCCAAGCCGCTTCTTCTGAAATTCGACGGCCACCTTTGCCAATGACAATGGCAATTTCACCCTCATAATCCAGCTTGACAGACTCGGGGGGTAATACAATGCTGTCATTATGGGCCACCTGGGATTCCGCCACACGCAGGAAGATGGTGGGTGATTCGGTCACTTCACGATTGGTTTCCTTGACATGGTCGGCGTAATTAAGGCCAATGCAAAAAATCTTACCGGGTTCAGGTATAACAGGCAACAATTCCAGCTCATCATAATTAAGCGTAGCCGGATTGTTTTCAAGCGCCTCTTGGACTGGTGAAAGATCGTTATTACCTAGCAGGCTAGCCAGATCGGCAAAACGCTCCCCCAGTAATGGGCCCAGATCCAGCACTTTTTTCTTATCGGTCACTACACCATAGGTATTTTTACCATTCAAAACAAAACTGATTAACTTCATCTCTCTTCCTTCTTCCTGTTTCTATATTGTTGAAAACCATTAAACCAAATTTTGTGAAATACTCCGGGTGGCGCCTTCAAGCATCTCTTTCATTTTGAGAAAATCAACCACCTCAAATCGCGATAATTCTGCCACCAGTGACATGGCTCCCCACACACCCGGCTGCCCTTGCTTTTCTATGGGAACCGACAAAGCACCCAAATGAGATTCCAGTTCACCGGCAGAATAATAAAACCCCTGTTTTTTGATACCTTGATAGTAAGCCCTGAAACCATTCCAATCTTCGGGCATACCCGATTTATTCAGTTCTTCGGCGTGGCCATCATAAATTTTACGTAGCTGCCTGGTGGGCAGGTGGGCCAGAATAACCTTTGGAGCGCCCCCCTGAAACAAGGGTCGTGGCATACCCCTGCCATAACTAAGGAAGGTTTTACCATTACTTTTTTCATGGTGGGAATCAAGCACTTGGTCACCATAAAAGGCCGACAGCACACACTCAAACCCGGTTTTGGCCACCAATTCTTGCATAAGCGGAGCACTGGCGCGCAAGACCGGATCAGACTGCCGTACATAATAATCCATGACCAATATGCGAGGACCAAAGGTATAACAAGATTCTGACTGATGAGTAAGCCAACCCGATTCCACCAGCATTTTCATATAGCGATAACAGGTTGGAATGGAGACCTCAAGTTTCCGGGCAATATCTTCAACACTCCATATGGGCTTGGCTTCCGTAAAGAAATCCAGTACCATCAACATACGTGCCAAACTGGAAGGGGATTTTTCACTCATCATAAAACCTTTAACATAAACCACATCAGGACACTAACGATAACAATGCCTGTAATTGTGCCTCATTTTTACCTGTTCCCAACACATAACGGTCTGGACGCAGTACAACGAATTCCGCATTTTTGTCAGCCAGCCATTTCCCCACCTCCTCGCAGTCCATTTGCACCGGAACAATATCAGTATTTTCCGGCACCCCCCCTGTCAGGCGGGTGAGACTGGCCTGATCGGTATGCACTATCGCAAAGCGGTTACCCACCAAATCATCCAGTGCAATACCTTCCGCATTTTTGGGCTGAAAAAACAATTGCCCTCCCGCCTGTTGTTGTCCGTCCCAGAGTCCTGCACCCAATTTTGAAACCGGCATAAAAAACTCACGACTGGCTTCTTCACGGAATGTCCTGTCCCGTTCTGCCGCTTTTTCAGGATCAGTCGTCTGGATAATACTGCCCAGATATACCGCCAGTCCAATCACTTCATGAACGTGAGCAGAACGCTCTGACTCGTAAGTATCCAGAATAGCGTCACTTGTATTACCAGTAATGACTGCCTTCAGTTTCCAGTACAGATTGGCGGCATCACGTATACCGGCACACAAACCCTGCCCCAGAAAAGGCGGTGTCTGATGCGCGGCATCACCGGCCAGCATCAGGCGCCCTTTACGCCAGCCTTCGGCAATCAGGGAATTGAAGGTATAGATGACGGCACGCTCCAGATCCGCCTGCTCAGGCCTGATCCATCGTGCCAGCATCTTCCAGATATTTTCAGGTTTAACCAATTCCTCCTGGTTATCATCTGGCATGACCATGATTTCCCAGCGACGGCGGTTACCCACTACATTGCAATACGTCATGGGACGCTCAGGATCACAATGCTGAATGGTGTAAGGCGGCAACTGTACGTCTTCTTTGAGCAAGACATCAAATACCAGCCACTGCTGACACAGCCCAAGGTTTTCCATGGGGCTATTCATGGTGGTGCGCACTAATGAACGAGCACCATCACAACCCACGACATATTTGGCCTGATAATGCTCACTTGACCGGGTGTGATGGTTTTGTGCGGTCAACGCCACATGATCATTTTGCTCATCAATCCCCGTCAGTTCGGTCTTTAGCTTTACCGTTACGTTTGCATGACAGGCCACTTTTTCCCGCAGCAAGACTTCCAGCTGGGGTTGGTGAAAGTAATAATTATTGGCGCACCCATTAGGACCATTCTCGGCACTGCCTGCACGAACCAGCAGGGTTTCTCCCTCTGCGTTGACAAAATGCATGCCATGAATACCGGGACGACTGATTTCAAGGACTTTGTCTTTAA
>CAZPNE010000174.1:0-2900 GCA_964588255.1 uncultured Advenella sp.
GTTTGCCCATGCTGGAAATTGATCCGTTTATTGCGGGGGTGCTTACCATCGGGTTTATTTATGGGGCCTATTTTGCAGAAACATTCCGCGGCGCTTTTTTGGCGGTACCCAAAGGGCAGCTGGAAGCGGGCAAGGCATTTGGCATGAGTGACCGGCAGGTTTTCAGCCGTATCCTTTTCCCGCAGATGATGCGCTTTGCCTTGCCGGGCATTGGCAACAACTGGCTGGTTTTGCTAAAGGCCACCGCCCTGGTGTCCATTATCGGCCTGTCTGATCTGGTCCAGGTAACGCAAACGGCAGGTCGTGCAACAGCCAGCATGTTCCTGTTTATTTCGGTGGCTGGCCTGATTTATCTGGCGCTTACCACGGTTTCCAGTATCGTGTTGTGGTGGCTCGAGAAAAAATATTCTGCTGGCGTGCGTGAGGCTCATTTATGATCGAGTCATTTGAAAATTTCATGATGGTCATCAATGAGTACTGGGCATCTTTTCTGTATTGGGATGGTAGCCAGTTTTCGGGCCTGGCCGTTACTTTATGGATTTTAACCCTGTCGGTGGTACTGGGTTTTGTGCTGGCCTTGCCGCTGTCAGTCATGCGGGTTTCCAAAAACAAATTCATTAGTGGCCCGGTCTGGTTCTTTAGCTGGGTTTTCCGGGGCACGCCGTTTTATGTGCAGCTGTTACTTATTTATAGTGGTGTTGTTGGGCTGGAGTTCATTAAAGACCAGCCCATATTGCATACGTTTTTCATGAGCGGTTATAACTGCGTGGTATTGGCGCTGTTGCTTAACACCCTGGCCTATACCATCGAGATCTTTGCCGGTTACATAAAAGCCACTCCATACGCAGAGCTGGATGCCGCAAGGGCCTATGGCATGTCGCGCTGGAAAATGTATACCCGTATTATTCTCCCTTCCGCTTTGCGCCGTGCCTTGCCCGCTTACAGCAATGAAGTCATCTTGATGCTGCATGCCACTTCTTTGGCGTTTACGGCCACGGTGCCCGATATCCTTAAAGTTGCACGGGATGCCAATGCGGCAACCTATTTAACGTTTGCCTCGTATGGCACGGCGGCACTTTTGTATATGTCAATTTCGTTTGTACTGGTTTGGGCATTCAGGCGGATGGAACGCCGTGCACTGGCCTTTCTGGCATACGAAAACAATTAGGAAAGCCATGTATAAACTGGATGTTAAAAAAATACATAAATCGTATGGCCAGAACGAAGTCCTGAAAGGCGTTTCGTTGCAGGCCAGCGCCGGAGACGTGATTGCCTTGATTGGCTCAAGCGGTTCTGGCAAAAGCACTTTTTTACGCTGCATCAATTTTCTTGAGCAACCCAATAGCGGCAGTGTTTTTCTGAATGGTGAGGAATTGACGGTTGTCCAGGATAAAAAAGGCCGTTTGCGCGTGTCTGATGAAAAGCGCCTGCAATTGTTCAGGACCCGGTTGGCCATGGTGTTCCAGCATTTTAATTTGTGGGCACACATGACAGCCCTGGATAATGTGATAGAGGCGCCCATGCATGTATTGGGTGTTAAAAGAAACGAAGCCCTTGAACGTGCCCGTCATTACCTGAACAAGGTGGGGTTGTCTGCTGCGGTGGAAAAACAATATCCTTCGCAAATGTCTGGTGGACAGCAGCAGCGCGTGGCCATTGCCCGCGCCCTGGCCATGGAGCCCGAGGTGATGCTGTTTGATGAACCCACTTCGGCCCTTGACCCGGAACTGGTGGGCGATGTGTTGAAGGTCATGCAACAATTGGCCGAAGAAGGCCGTACCATGATTGTGGTGACTCATGAAATGGGTTTTGCCCGTAACCTGGCATCACAGGTAATGTTTTTGCACCAGGGCAGTGTAGAAGAACAAGGGACGCCCGCCGAGGTTTTTGGCCATACCAAGAGCGCCCGTTTACAGCAATTTTTATCAGGTAACTTGAAGTAATGATTTTAAGCTTTGGAATGATTGTCGCCTTGTTGGCACTAGGGGCGTTTGGTGGTTTTATGGCCGGTTTGCTGGGTATTGGCGGTGGAATGGTGCTGGTGCCATTTCTGACCATGCTGTTTACCTGGCAGCAGATGTCTGGCGATATTGCGGTGCATGCGGCCATCGCAACGTCCATGAGCATGATTATGTTCACATCGTTGTCAAGTATGCGGGCCCATCATAAACAAGGGGCGGTGCTGTGGCCGGTTGTTTTTTCATTGGTACCCGGCATTATTTTAGGTGGCTTGTTGGCCGGCGGTGTTGCTTTCAGGTTTATCAGTATGGCCTGGCTGGCCTTGTTTTTTGCGCTATTTGTGGGCTATTCAGCGCTGAACATGCTAAAAAACAAAAAGCCCAAGGCGTCACGCCAGTTGCCGGGTGTGGCCGGCCGTACGGCCGTGGGTACGGGTATCGGGTTTATTTCCGGTCTGGTGGGTGCGGGTGGCGGGTTTTTGTCGGTGCCGTTCATGGTCTGGTGTAATGTGCCTATTCGCAATGCGGTGGCCACATCGGCGGCGCTGGGCTTTCCGATTGCGGTGGGCAACAGTATCGGGTACATCAGTTCCGGGATAGAAACAGTAGGCATCCAGGACGGGATGCTGGGTTACGTGTATTGGCCCGGCTTGCTGGTATTGATTGCCATGAGTGTGGTGCTGGCGCCGGTAGGGGCAAAGTGTGCGCATACTTGGCCGATTGACAGGCTAAAGCGGATTTTTGCTTGTTTACTGTTTTCGATTAGTGCGTATATGTTGTATAAGTCGCTGACAGCGTTTGGAATTATTTAGGTAAGTTTGCCGTTTTTTTTTGCAAGGCTATACGTATCCGGGCCTGATTAAGGCTGCCAGTGCAGCAACTTCGGCGCGAAGCGGCGTCGGAGCAAACTGGTAGCCTTAATCAGGCCTTTTTGGTTCGTGA
>CAZPNE010000175.1:0-2822 GCA_964588255.1 uncultured Advenella sp.
CGGCCGATGAGGCGCTGGCCGGTTACGGAAAACATATTCAGGTTATTTTGCATGCCGATCACAGCGTGACGGTTGAAGATGACGGGCGGGGTATTCCGACGGGTCTGCACCCTGAAGAAAAAGTGCCTGTGGTTGAAATTGTATTTACCCGCCTGCACGCGGGGGGCAAGTTTGATAAAAAGGCCGGTGGTGCCTATGCGTTTTCAGGTGGTTTGCACGGCGTAGGGGTGTCCGTCACCAATGCGCTGTCTCATCGTCTTGAGGTGCAGGTGTGGCGTGATGGCAAAATAAATGAATTGGTTTTTGCCGATGGCGGCAATGTGCTTACGCCCTTGCATGTAACGGCAGGCTCGGTGCCACGTAAAAAAACCGGCACGCGAGTGCGTGTCTGGCCAGACAATAAATATTTCGACTCGCCTACCATTCCAGTAGCCGAGCTGGCGCATTTGCTGCGCAGCAAGGCTGTACTGATGCCAGGTATCAAGGTGTCATTAACCCTTGAAAAAACCGGTGATTCACGTGAATGGTATTATGAGGATGGCCTGCAGGGTTACCTGAAAGAAGCCCTGGCTGATGCCGAATTGTTGATTCCCATGTTTGCCGGCAAGGAATATGCCGGTAAAAATCATGAAACCTTTGCCCTGGGGGAAGGGGCCGAGTGGGTGGTATGCTGGACAACCGAAGGTCCGGTGATTCGCGAGTCTTATGTCAACCTGATTCCCACTTCTGCAGGGGGTACTCATGAGTCTGGCCTGCGTGAAGGCCTTTTCAATGCATTAAAGAATTTTGCTGATTTGCACAGTTTATTGCCCAAGGGTATCAAGCTGTTGCCCGAAGACGTTTTCTCGCGGGCCAGTTTTGTCTTGTCAGCCAAAGTGCTTGACCCCCAGTTTCAGGGGCAAATCAAGGAACGGCTCAATAGCCGTGATGCTGTCAGACTGGTAGGCGGGTTTTCCAAAAGTGCACTTGAACTGTGGTTGAACAGTAATGTTGAATATGGCAAGAAACTGGCTGAACTGGCTATCCGCCAGGCGCAGGCCCGTACCCGTTCAAACCAGAAAATAGAAAAGCGCAAAAGCTCGGGGGTTGCGGTCTTGCCAGGCAAACTGACCGATTGTGAATCGCACGACAATACGCGTACCGAGGTTTTTCTGGTGGAAGGTGACTCTGCCGGTGGCTCTGCCAAGATGGGCAGGGATAAAGAGTTTCAGGCGGTTTTGCCGTTGCGCGGTAAAGTGCTTAATGCCTGGGAAGTGGATCGCGATCGTTTGTTTGCCAATAATGAAATTCATGATATTTCGGTTGCCATTGGTGTGGACCCGCATGGCCCCAAAGATAACCCTGACTTGTCCGGTTTGCGTTACCGGCGCATTTGCATTCTTTCCGATGCGGACGTAGATGGTTCTCACATTCAGGTTTTGCTACTGACCCTGTTTTACCGGCATTTTCCGCGTTTGGTTGAAAACGGTTTTGTATTTATTGCCAAGCCCCCCCTGTTCAGGGTGGATGTGCCGGCACAGGGCAAACGTCCGGCAAGAAAAATTTATTGCCTTGACCAGGCCGAGCTGGATGCCGTGCAGGACAAGCTGGTTAATGCCGAAGGGGTAAAACTGTCTGCCTTGTCAATCAGCCGCTTTAAAGGTTTGGGTGAAATGAGCCCCGGGCAGTTGTGGGAAACCACTATGAACCCGGATACCCGCCGTTTGCTGCCGGTTGGTTATGGTGAATTAACCCCGGAAGACACGAACAAAATGTTTGACATGCTAATGGGTAAAGGCGAGTCGTCACAACGACGTGCCTGGATCGAAGAAAAAGGCAATCTGGCCGAATTGGATGTGTAATGAGTGAATTGGATACGATATTGAATAACGAGCCCGGTGATGATGAAACCATCACGCTGGGACACTATGCTGAACAGGCCTATCTTGATTATGCGGTTTCAGTGGTAAAAGGCAGGGCTTTGCCCGATGTGGGCGATGGACAAAAGCCCGTTCAGCGCCGTATTTTGTATGCAATGAGCGAAATGGGCTTGCGTGCCGGTGCCAAGCCGGTTAAATCGGCCCGTGTCGTGGGTGATGTGCTGGGTAAATACCATCCGCATGGCGACCAGGCCGCCTATGACGCCCTGGTGCGTATGGCACAAAATTTTTCCCTACGCTATCCGTTGGTGGACGGGCAGGGTAACTTTGGTTCGCGCGACGGCGATGGAGCCGCCGCCATGCGTTATACCGAAGCAAGGCTGACACCTATTGCCGCGCTGCTGCTTGATGAGCTTGATGAAGGTACGGTAGATTTTACGCCCAACTATGATGGCAGCCAGCAGGAGCCTCAAATGTTGCCGGCACGTCTGCCTATCATGTTACTCAATGGTGCCTCGGGTATTGCCGTGGGTATGGCTACTGAAATTCCTTCGCATAATCTGCGAGAGGTGGCCCAGGCCTGCGTCACCTTGCTCAAGCAACCTAAAATCAGCAATGAAGAACTCCATGCGATTATTCCCGGGCCAGACTTTTCGGGCGGGGCGCAGATCATTTCTTCCCGTGAAGAAATTGCCGCTATTTATTCGGGTGGCAAGGGTTCTCTGAAAGCGCGTGCCCGCTGGGTTTTTGAGGAAATGGCGCGAGGGCAATGGCAATTGGTGGTTACCGAATTGCCCCCCAATGCTTCCGGGCAAAAAGTCCTGGAAGAAATAGAAGAGCTGACCAACCCAAAAGTCAAATCAGGCAAAAAATCTTTAACCGCCGATCAGCAGAATAATAAGGCCAGTATGCTGGCCATGCTGGATGCCGTGCGTGATGAATCGGGCAAGGATGCGGCGGTAA
>CAZPNE010000176.1:0-2756 GCA_964588255.1 uncultured Advenella sp.
AAATGATCGCCGGTATCAGTCCTTCCGGCCCAAACACAAGGGTGCATAAAGGAAGACCCATATAACCGGTATTGCTGTAGGCGGCGCTTAGGCTGTTAACGCTCCGGTCGGCCAGTGGCGTTGTTTTTTTCTGCCAGAGCAGGTACACGAGAAATACAAGCAGCATGGAGCCCATGGAGGCGGCAATGAAACCCGGCTGGTACAGTTCTTGCCAGGGCGTGGTGGCCATGGCCTGAAACAGCAGCGCAGGCAGGGCCAGCCACACCACGTAAAGATTCAGGTGGTGGGTGGCCTCATGACTGAGTATTTTCTTTTTTGCAGCCAGGTAACCGATCAGGATCAGGGCAAAAATCGGTATTACCGCATTTAATACAGCCGTCAAGCTGAAAATTCCTTTGTTATTTGAAAGCGGTTTCTATAAAGCTGCGTAGTTTACGCGATTGCAGGCGTTCGCGTGGCATTTCACGCAAAATTTCCAATGCCCGCATGCCAATAAACAGATGCTGGTTAACCTGCGTGCGGTAAAAATCGGTGGCCATGCCGGGCAGTTTCAGTTCGCCATGCAGGGGTTTGTCTGACACGCACAGCAAAGTGCCATACGGAACCCTGAACCGGAAACCGTTGGCGGCAATCGTGGCCGATTCCATATCCAGGCCAATAGCGCGTGATTGCGACAGGCGCTGTACCGGCTCATCGTGTTCGCGCAGTTCCCAGTTACGGTTGTCAATGCTGGCAACGGTGCCAGTGCGCATAATGCGTTTGAGTTCCCAGCCGTCCAGGCCTGAAACCTGGGCAACGGCCTCTTCAAGGGCAACCTGGACTTCGGCAAGCGGTGGAATGGGTACCCATAAAGGCAGGTCGGCATCCAGCACGTGATCGTCGCGCACATAACCGTGTGCCAGTACGTAGTCGCCCAGCCTTTGGGTGTTACGCAGGCCTGCACAGTGGCCCAGCATGATCCAGGCGGAAGGGCGTAGCACGGCAATGTGATCGGTAATGGTTTTGGCATTGGAAGGCCCAACACCCATATTGACCAGGGTGATGCCGTTGCCATCAGCGCGTTTAAGGTGATAGGCTGGCATTTGTGGCAGACGGGCTGGTTGGCTGCCTGCATCGGGCTTTAGGGTGGCGGTGGTGACCAGGTTTCCGGGTTCAACCAGCTCACTATAACCGCTCGCGGGGTCACAGACCAGTTCACGGGCTTTATTGCAGAAAGCATCCACATAAAACTGGTAGTTGGTGAACAGGACAAAGCCCTGAAAATGCTCGGGAGCCGTTGCAGTGTAGTGCTGCAGGCGGTGTAGGGAGTAATCAATACGTGGTGCGGTAAAAGGGGCCAGTGGCGCCGGTGTGTTTGACTCGGTTTTCAGGGTGCCATTGACAATGGCATCATCCATCACCGCCAGGTCGGGTACATCAAAATAGTTGCGCAGGGTCAGATTGTTGGTGTCGTCATACACGCCTTCCACATACTGGCTGCCGGCAAAAGAAAAATGCAGGGGGATGGGTGTTTTGGATTCGCCAATTTCAACCGCGATCCCGTGGTTTTTAATCAGCAGGCTGAGTTGTTCCAGTAAATAGGATTTATACAGTTCGGGCTGGGTAACGGTGGTGGCGTATATGCCCGGTTCGGTGGCATAACCGTAGGAAAGACGGGAGTCAACTTCCTTGTGATCGGTGACGCGCAGGCGAATGGCCGGGTAAAATGCCCGGGCGCTATATTCGGGCGGGTTGTCGTTCTTAATGAAATGGGTGAAAGCGGTGCGAATAAACCGGGTGTTACGTTGATAAATAAATACCAGCTGCTCATAAGCCTTTTCAGCATTGTCGAAGGCGGTAAAAGCAATATGCTCTGGTGTGGAGATTGCTTTGGGAGAAAGGTGAGTATGTGTCATTGCCGTAACGGTTGAATTTTGTTATTGGAATTTAAGGATGCGTCCTCTTGGGACAGTATAGCGGCATATTATGACAATGACAGCACACCCATTATTATTTGCGGGCGTGTTTGATGATGTTGGTGCAAACACCGCGCATCATGTCCACTTCATCCTGGCTCATGTGAGTGCGGGTAAACAGGTAGCGCATGCGGAGCATGAGTTTTTTGGGGTGTGCCGGGTTCAGGAAATCAATCGCTACCAAGGCTTGTTCCCAGTGTTTAAGCAGGGCTTCCACTTTTTCACTGGGCGCATAAACTATTTCATTTTGGGGCTCACTGTTCCGGGTGGGTTCAGGCGTGTTTTCCATCAGGGCATAACGCAATTCCCAGGCGGCCAGCTGCAAGGCTTGGGAGACATTCAATGAACTGTATGCCGGGTTGGCTGGTATATGGCAGATGCGGTGGCAGCGGCTTATTTCTTCATTCTCAAGACCTGTTCTTTCTGTACCCAGCACCACTGCCACGCAGTTTTCGGGGGCGTTGGACAAATGAAGGGCGCTTAGTTGGGCACTTTGGCGTATGTTCAGGGCAGGCGGGCCCATGTCCCGGGTGCGCGAGGTCAGCGCAAATGACAGCGTGACGGGAGCCAGGGCCTCATCAAGCGTGGAAACAAGGTGGGCGTTGTGCAGGACATCGGTGGCGCCACTTGACAGGGCAATGGCTTCGGGGTTGTTTTTGATGTCCGGATCTTTGGGGGACACCAGCACCAGCTCGTTAAAGCCCATGGTTTTGATGGCCCTGGCGGCAGCGCCGACATTGCCGGGGTGGCTGGGCGCCACCATGATGAAACGGGTATGGGCAAAGCTGGAAAGCATGATAT
>CAZPNE010000177.1:0-2748 GCA_964588255.1 uncultured Advenella sp.
AGTCAGTCTAATTTTGAAGAGCTGGTTCAGCTGGCGCTGAAACATGCCGGCAAGCAGGGTGCAAGCGGTGCCGTTGCCGAGGTCTCTGAGTCTAGCGGACTTGCCGTATCCGTTCGCAAGGGCAGTGTTGAAACGGTAGAACAGACCAATGACCGTTCCCTGGGGGTGACTGTTTACGCAGGGCAAAGCCGGGGCTCTGCTTCCACCTCGGACTTGTCCGCCAAAGCCATTGCCGAAACGGTAGAGGCCGCCTGGAATATTGCCAAATACACGGCGGCTGATCCGGCGGCGGGTTTGCCTGAGCCTGAATTGCTGGCTACCGATTTGCCAGACTTGGCCTTGCATAAGCGCTGGGATATTTCCGCTGATGAAGCCGTTCAGCTGGCCATAGAGGCCGAGCAGGGTGCTTTGGCTTATAGCAAGGAAATCACCAATTCCGAAGGCGCTTCCATTGATGTCAGTGAAGGGCGCTTTGTGTTTGCCAATTCACTGGGCTTCATGGGAGGCTACCCTTATTCACGCCATGGCCTGTCTGTGGCCGCCATTGCGGGCAAGGGTAACCGTATGCAAAGGGATTACTGGTATACCGCCGACCGTTATCCCGAAAGGCTGGCCAAGGGGCATGATGTCGGGGTGTATGCTGCCCAGCGTGCCTTATCCCGTTTATCGGCCCGTAAAATACCTACCGGCAAATACCCGGTCCTGTTCGAGGCGCCGCTGGCCCTGGGACTGATTGGTGCGCTAACCCAGGCTATTAGTGGTGGTGCGCTGTACCGCAAATCCAGTTTCCTGCTTGACTCCCTGGGTAAGCAGGTGATGGCAGGCCATATTCAAATTAACGAAGATCCTTATATTCCGGGTGCCATGGGCAGTTCCGCCTTCGATGATGAAGGCGTGCAAACCCGGGCGCGCGATTTGGTGCAAGATGGCATATTGCAGGGTTATTTACTCTCGTGCTATACCGCCCGTAAACTGGGTATGCAAAGCACGGGTAATGCGGGTGGCTCGCATAATCTGCTGCTAACGTCCACATTAACGGAAGCGGGCGACAACTTTGATGCCATGCTGAAAAAAATGGGTACTGGCCTGCTGGTTACCGAGCTGATCGGGCAGGGCGTTAACTATGTCACCGGAGATTATTCCCGTGGTGCGTTTGGTTATTGGGTGGAAAACGGCCAAATCCAGCATGCCGTTCAGGAAGTCACCATTGCCGGTAACCTGAAAGACATGTTCATGCAAATGGTGGCCGTGGGTAACGATGTTATTACACGTGGTGCCAAAACATCGGGTTCTATCCTGATTGAAAGCATGGCAGTCGCTGGCAGTTAAGCGGCAGGCAGCCTTTATACCAATTTTAGGGAAAACCACTAATTTTGGTTGCAGCATAAAGCAAGGGCTGTGGGTTACTGTTTATCGTATAAAATTTTTAGAGTTTGAAATAAGTTTGGAGAAATAAGCATATGCAACGTCGTTCGTTTCTAAAAAAAGCCGGTATGGGCATGGTAGCCGGTACGGCAGCGGTTGGCGCGCCGGCGCTGGCTCAGGAAAACCCAAGCATCAAGTGGCGCATGGCGTCCAGTTTTCCACGCAGCCTTCCCGCCTTGTTCGGTACTTCCGAGAAATTCGTCAACTATGTCAAGGAAGCTTCTGGTGGCCAATTCGTGATTGATGTGTTCCCGGCCGGTGAAATTGTGCCTGCCCTGCAAGTGATGGATGCCGTTTCCAACGGTACCGTCCAGGCTGGCCATACCTGCGGTTATTATTATTTTGGCAAAAGCCCTGCCTACTGCTTTGATACGGCCGTTCCTTTTGGCTTAACCGCCCGCCAGATGATGGCCTGGATTCTTGAAGGCAACGGCAAGGCATTGCTGCGCGAATTGTTTGATCCCATCAATATCGTCAACTTCCCGCTGGGTAATACCGGTGTGCAAATGGGTGGCTGGTACCGCAAGGAAATCAATTCACTTGAAGACCTGAAAGGCCTTAAAATGCGTACTTCCGGTTTTGCCGGAGAAGTGTTGTCACGTTTGGGCGTGATTCCCCAGCAAATCGCGGGTGGTGATATTTATCCATCACTTGAAAAGGGCACACTGGATGCGGTTGAGTTCGTCGGTCCTTACGATGATGAAAAACTGGGCTTTAATAAAGTGGCCAAATACTACTACTACCCTGGTTTCTGGGAAGGTGGTCCACAGGTTTCCGCTTACATGAACAAAGACGAGTTCGCAAAACTGCCCAAGAATTACCAGGCCATTGTTGAAGCGGCATGCATGTATGCGACGGCCAATATGACTGCGGTTTATGATGCCCATAATGCGGCTGCGCTGCGCAGATTGATTGCCGGTGGTGCCGTGCTGAAAGAGTTCCCCAAAGAAGTGCTGGATGCAGGCTTTAAGGCATCTGTGCAGCTGTATAAAGAGTTTTCAGACAAAGATCCGATGTTCAAGAAAATCCATGACGATTACATGGCTTTCCGTGATGATCTGGCCCCCTGGTTCAACCTGGTTGAAGGCTCGTATACCCGCTATCTGGCCTATGCGATTTCACAAAGCCGTAAAGGTTAATTAGTCCTAAGACAAGAAGCTGCCCGTACAAAATACAACAAAAAGCAAGGCTTGTATGGGCGGTTTGTTAGAAATGAAGCGTCTATTTTATTGTTTTTATTGAAAAAATAAAAACATGGTGTTATTATGACCGGCTAACCCAGAACTGTACGGCTGAAAAGTAAGGTTTTACTTGTTTACAATA
>CAZPNE010000178.1:0-2731 GCA_964588255.1 uncultured Advenella sp.
CCCAATGTCAGGAAAAACGCCCATACCATCAGGAATCGCACCAATTCTTCAGCCCAGAAATAACTCACGTTGAAGAAAAACCGGCTAAGTCCTTCCACAATCATGATGGATGTAGAGAGCAATAAAAACAGCGTGGCCACCGACCAGATGATTTTGCCCAGGACATTCAAGTGTGAAATGGATTTTTTTTCCGCCTGCTTCCTGATCATTTTTTGCTCGCCGATAAAAACATCAGATTTAGCCAGAATGTTATCCATTTAGTTTGCACTCCTTTTTCACCTGGGCCAGCTCCTCGACAGCCTTGGCATTTTTTTCCACGAACTTCTGGTTGGCACGGGTAAAGCTGGCTTTCAGCTTTTCAACTTCAGCCGGGTCCATTTCACGGTATGTCGCCCCTTGCTGAACCATTTTCTGAATCAGCTCCTCATCTTTCACAATAGAGCTCTTCCACTGATCAACAATGATTTCCTGAAGAACCGTTCTGATCACGTCACTGTGCTCTTTGGGCAAGCTGTCCAGCCAGGCCTTATCGGTCACCACGGCAGAGGTGGTAAGCGCCATGCCAGGCACCGAAGTACCAAATTTGGCAGTGCTGCCCAGCACATCCGCCCATCCGGCCGGAGAGCTTAATACCCCGTCAATCGCACCTTGTGACAACGCCGCTGACATTTCGGAAGCCGCCATGGAAACCGGACTTGCCCCTATCGACTTCATCGGGTCCAGCATGATCTGTCCACCAATCACCCTGATCTTCAAGCCTGAAACATCTTCCTGTTTCTGGATATCCTTGTCTTTCATTAAAAACATCAAATCAGCGGTACGCAAAAAGCCTAAAACCGTCACACCCTTGGGCTCGATGTAGGAGTTAACCTGTTTGGTCAGTCCTTCAACAAAACAGTTATTGGTCATTTCCTGGGTGGTTAATGAAAATGGCAGGCTGACAATGCCGATACGGGGATCAAGCGCTTCCAGACGCGAAGTCACCGGCCAGACCATATGGACCGACCCGGTACCAATGGCGGCAATCCCATTAATATCGTTATACAGTTGTGAAGCAGGAAAATACTTGCCCTTGACCTCCCCATTGGTTCGTTTTTCCACTTCTTCAATGAATTTCATGATGGAAGGGCTGGGGTTGGTGGTAATGGGAATTTCACCCGTAATGATCATTTCTGTTGCCGCGTGTGCGTTAACAGCCAAAAGGGTGGCAAGCAGTCCGGTAAATTGAATCGCTTTCATTAAATGTCTCCTGAAGTATTAATATTGATGTTGATGTTAATGTTGATGTTGCCGAGGCAAGACTTGAATTTTCCAAAACCGGTTCAGCACTCCGGCTTATCCGGTTTTGGCCTCCTTTACTGTTTTTCTTTCTGTACCGCTTTGTTTTTGTACTGCTATTTCTTTGGCCAGCCTGTCTGCATTTCAAACTGATGGGCCATAGACAGAATCCTGTCTTCACCCAAAGGACGACCAATTAATTGAACGCCCAGAGGCAAGCCCTGCGCGCCCCTCCCTGCCGGGAAACTGATGCCGGGCACACCCAGATAGTTGATCCCTCTGGTCCAGTACGACAAGGCTGAAAACCTTTTCTCAAGGATAGTCTCATCTGAACCAATCGTATCTGTGATTTTGGGCGCTTCACCCGGTGTGGTTGGCAATAAAAACGCATCCGCGCCTGGCATGGACTCTTCAAGAAAACGCTTGAGGAACGTTGGACGCAAACGCAATACATCGTAATAATCCATGCCGGAAACAAAGAACCCGCGTGACAGACGGCGTCTTACCTGACGGCCGTATTTCTCGGGCTGGGTCATCAGCCAGTGCCGGTGAACCGCGGCAGATTCTGCCGCGAGCATGACCGAGGCCAGTTGACCCAGCAGGTCCAGATCGGGCAGTTTTGTTTTAACAAGCGTAAAACCCATTTCCTTGAAAGTCGCCAGGGTTGCCTTGAAGGCATTGAGCATTTCCTCAGTTAACAGGCTGCCAGCCTCAAGAACCGGATAAGCGATGGTCATGTTGGTATTGGGCGTATCCCAGTCAGGCAAGTTTGGCTTGACCGGCAGGCAAGACAAATCAACTCCGTCCGGGCCGGCAATGGCTGCATAGGCCTCCCCCACCAGCCGGACCGTTTGCGCCAGAGGACCCACACCATCAAGATTGGGAGACAATGGCATCACACCATGCAGGCTGGTTCTGTACTGGGTGGCTTTCAAACCCACCACGCCACACAAGGCGGCCGGCAAACGAACTGATCCGCCCGTATCAGAACCCAAGGCCAAGGGCACATGCCCTGCCCCCACCGACATACCGGCTCCGCTGGAGCTTCCGCCACTGACATGGGCAGTGTTCCAGGGGTTTTGACCGGGTCCGTAAGTTGCATTCAGGCCGGTCGGCGACATGGCAAATTCAGCCATATGCTGGGTACCCAGAATAAGGGCACCGGCCTGCTTCAGGCGGGTAATCATGGTGGCCTCTTGCGTGGCCACGGCCTCTGACTGTCTTAGGGTACCGCCCCAGCCAGCCCGTTTTCCTGTCTGATCAAACATGTCTTTGACGCCAACAGGAATGCCGTGCAACGTACCAGCCTGCCTGCCTTCGGATTTTTCTTTATCTGCCCTGATGGCATCCTGCAAGGCCTCATCGGCATAAATATCATGCCAGGCCAACTTGCCGGGTGCCACATTGGCAATTTTTTCCAGGGAATCTCTGACCCACTGCTCGCTGCCCGCAA
>CAZPNE010000179.1:0-2711 GCA_964588255.1 uncultured Advenella sp.
CCTTCGGGCAGGCCCAGCAAGCGGTCACGGACCGCACCGCCCACAATATAAACATCCAGGCCTTCCAGGCTATTGTTTTTTTTACTTCTCACTTAAACCAGCTCCCATCATGACTAGGGTGTAACCGTACCCAGGCGCTGCACCAATGATTGGGGCTGTCCGGTAAACAGGGTGGCATACCAGGTGGCGTTGGACATGACATGCTTTACGTAAAGCCGGGTTTCGGTAAAGGGAATGGTTTCTGCAAAAATGGCACCTTCCACCGGCCCCGATAAACTGCTGCGCCAGCGCTTGGGACGGTTCGGTCCGGCATTATAGCCAGCCGTGGCCAACACCTCGGAATTGCCAAGGTCACTTTTCACCATGCTCAGGTAGGAAGTACCCAACCGCGTATTGGTGTCAAACTCATTAACAGCACTCATTGAAAAATCGGACATGCCAATCTTTTTGGCGACCATTTTTGCCGTCCCGGGCATAACCTGCATCAGGCCGGCCGCCCCCACCCGCGAACGGGCTACCGGCACAAAACGGGATTCCTGCCGGATAAGGCCATATACCCAGGCGGGGTCAAGCCCCACGTTCCTGGCCTGTTGGCCCACCTTGCCCTCGAAGGGCGCCAGAAAGCGCTGCCTGAAATTGATATCGCCTTGGGTTAACAAAGAGGTGTTAATGGCCCGATCATAGACACTTTCCTGCACCGCCCATTCGGCAGCGGCCATCAGTTCCCGGTCATTCAGGCTCTTGATGGCAAAATTCCATTCGGCAACCGCTTCGGGTCGCCAGTCTAAATTAAACAGGCTGACAGCACGCTGCAAACCCCGGTTCTGTTTGATCTGCGCCAGCTCGGCGGCATTGCTGGCGGGCGCCTGCAGTGGCAGCGTAATCTTGCGACCCAATGCTTCAGTCGCCAGTTGTCCGTAGAAACCATGATCGTCATTGGCAACCGTTTCAAACCCCTTGCGGGCAGCTGCCGTGTTACCCATGGCTTGCTGGGCCCTGGCTGTCCAGTACGTCCAGACGGGCTCCTGCTGTTGCGCTGGCGGCATCATGCCAATGGTTTTGGCCACCCATGGCCAGTCTATGGTTGGCTGGCGCAAAGCCGCCCGTACTCGCCAGGCATGGTTATATTCGCTTAAACGAAAGCCTTCTCCGGCCTGACGGTACCATTGGTCCGAGCGGTCCTCCAGGTTCAGTACGGAAACCAGGCCAAACTGAGTCAGGATCCACTGCCGGTTTTTAGCGGAAACCAGTGTATTGCCGGTACTTTGCAAAAATGCATAACCACCCTCACGATCTTGTCTGGCCAAACGGCTGAATGCCAGTGTTCTTAATTCTTCCTGCTCCTGGCTTTGTGCCTTGCCGCTTTGACCTGACAACCAGGCTTTAGGATTGGCTATTAAGGCATCATAATCTTTCATTTGCGCAGGACTGAACAGCATGACCGCGTAACGCCGGGCATTTGCCTTATTGTCGTATTCTATGTCATCACGCAACAGGGGCTGGATGTGTTCCCATTGCAGCACATTGGCAGCAGACAGCTGTCTCATCATGTCCCAGCAGGCATTGCCAGGTCTGAAGGCCTCTAGTGCCTGGCTGGCGCCAACACGGCTATTACCCATATGCCGGGCATGCAAAATGGCACAATTCACCTGTGAATTGTTCAAATCCACATTGCCTAATTGACGCACTGTAGCAAAGTCCCCAGTGCGCGCTGCTTCTAGTATCCAGTCGGCTTTCAAACGCTCATGCAAATAAGGATTCTGGCTTTTTTCAAGAAAAGCCAGAATTTCACCCGCGGGAATCGATTCGGACCGGCTTCTGATCTGGTTGCGCAAGTACCAGAACATGGGGTATTCACCCAGTTCCTGATCGGCACGGGCCTGCTGGGCCAGTGCGGGCAATTGCGCCCAGTTTTTTGCCTGCATGGCCTCATGGGCCGCCATCACGGCATTGCGTGAAGCGGCCGGCACTTGTGCCGGCGGGCCGTAAGATTGCTGCACAGATGACGCAAGCTTGCCTTCAGTTTTCTTTTCAGCGGCCGACGTGGACGTTTCGGCACAGCCGCTTAACAATAACAGCAGCGGAAGCATGCCCATCTGCCAACGGGACGCCTGTTTCTTGAATATGCTCCAACGTGTTATTCTTGTTTTTCTTGAATAATTACTTTCTGTCATTTTGATCCCCTAAACCGGTACCTATGAACTTAACCCGATCCGCACGCATGAACAATCAGGAAATACGTAAATGGCTAACGGCTTCCCGCCAGGCATTGACGGCATTAACCCGTGAAAAATACAGTGAGCAAATACGGCAGCACTTCATGACGTGGTTCAGCCAGTTTGTCACCAGGCATCCGCAACCTACATGCAAGATTGCCGGATTCTGGCCCATCAAAGAAGAACCTGACCTGATCCCCCTGCTAACCGAACTGGACCGGCAGGGCCATGAACTTAGCCTGCCCCGCATCACAAAACCGGACAGTTCACTGGAATTTTATCGATGGACGGCAACAACACCATTACACCCCGGCAAATTCAATATACCCGAGCCGCAGTTAAGTGAAAAATCGCTGCCTGCCGATATCATACTGGTACCCACCCTGGGTTTTACCCGCGATGGACACCGAATTGGCTATGGCAAAGGCTATTATGACCGCACCCTGGCAAAGTTGCACGAAAAAGGACATACCTTCATCAAAATCGGCATTGCCT
>CAZPNE010000180.1:0-2687 GCA_964588255.1 uncultured Advenella sp.
TACGAGCGCATTGTGCGCGCCCTTGATCTGGAGGTAACAGCATGAATAAAAAATCTGTCTTAAGACCCAATCAGGGAAAAATCCGTCCCGACCTGATTCGCATTGCCAGCTGGATCCGGGAAGAAACCCGCGTACTTGACCTGGGTTGTGGCGATGGTGCCTTGCTGGCACATGTTCAAAATAACAAAGGGGTAACCGGTGTTGGCGTTGAGATTGAAGATGAGCACGTCATTACCTGTGTACGCAAAGGGGTCGAGGTTATCCAGCAAAACCTGGAAGATGGCCTGGCCATGTTCGAAGACCGGCAGTTTGATACGGTAGTGCTGTCACAAACGCTGCAGGCCATGAAAAACACCGAGGATATCCTGAAGGAAATGTCACGGGTGGCGCGTTACGGCATTGTGTCATTCCCCAACTTCGGGCACTGGACCCATGGCTGGTCTATTCTTAACGGACGCATGCCGGTAACCGGACAAATGCCTTACCAGTGGTATAACACGCCCAATATTCATTTATGCACACTGCATGATTTTGAGGCGCTAACCGCCCAGCTGGGCATTAAAATACTTGATCGCGCCACGTTCAACGAGGACAACGAGATTTCTTTCATGCCAAGCTGGCGCAGTACGCTGGCAGTGTATCATTTCGAGTCGGCGCCCTTGGCGAAAGAGTAAACCCCTTTCCTTTCGCCAAATACCTTACCCGGTCAACCAGGAGCATGCATATTTTCAACTATATCAAACCTTATCTGAGCCGCCGGGTTTATCCTTTGCTGATGCTGGGGGTGGCCAGTGGTTTGCCGCTAGCACTTACCGGTGGAACCCTGCAGGCCTGGGCAACGGTCGAAAATGTCTCGCTTAAGGAAATTGGCTTCCTGACCTTAGTGGGGGCGGCCTATACATTCAAATTCCTGTGGGCACCGTTTATTGACCGCTTTGTGCCTCCTTTTATGGGGCGGCGGCGTGGCTGGATGGCGATTGCGCAAGTAGCCCTGGGTATGACCATTGCTTGCATGAGCCTGTTCAGCCCGTCTGAAAACCTGTTCGTCCTGGCCCTGCTGGCTACTGCAGTGGCATTTCTGTCGGCGACCCAGGATATTGCCTTTGATGCTTACAGTGCCGAAGTGCTTCGGCCTGAAGAGCGGGCGGCGGGGGCGGCTATCCGTACCCTGGGCTACCGTATCGGGATGATTGTTTCCGGTGGCCTGGCACTGGTGATTGCCTCGGTCTGGTTGGGTTGGGCCAATATGTATCTGCTTATGGGCCTGCTTATGTTCGGGTTCGCCGTGCTAACCTGGCTGGCCCCCGAGCCTGATGCCGCACGAATACAACCTCCCCGTAATATTTATGATGCCTTCATGGTGCCTTTCCAGGAATTTTTTTCACGCCCTGAAGCCTGGTCGATTTTGGCTTTAATTGTGTTTTATAAACTGGGTGACGCCTTTGCCGGCGCCCTGTCCACCACGTTCCTGATTCGTGGAGCCGGTTTCCCGCCCGAGGTGGTTGGGTCGGTTAACAAAATCCTGGCGGTTATTGCCACAATCATAGGGGCGCTGGTAGGGGGCTCCATTATGAGCAAGCTGGGCCTGTACCGCTCGCTCATGTTTTTCGGGGTGATGCAGGCGGTCTCCAACCTGGCATACTGGGTGGTGGCCATTACGCCACAAAGTATTCCCGTGATGGCGCTTGCAGTTGGCCTGGAAAACCTGTGTGGCGGCCTGGGAACCGCCGCTTTTGTCGCCCTGTTAATGGCCTTGTGTCACCAGCAGTTTACGGCAACCCAGTTTGCCTTGCTGTCGGCACTGTCTTCGGTGGGACGGGTGTTTTTGGCCGGACCGCTAACGCCACCGCTGGTAGAGTCGTTTGGCTGGCCCGGATTCTTTATTTTTACGGTGTTTATTGCCTTGCCCGGTTTGTTGCTGTTGTGGTACCGCCGTAAGGAACTGAATCGCCTTGATCAGCCACAAGCGGCGCAAGATACCGTAGCTGAAACCGGCACAGGCTTGTCAACGGCATCGCGCTGATCAATCTACAAATCGTAGTCAATCGTTAACGGTGCGTGGTCTGAAAAACGCTCGTCTTTATAAATAGAAGTAGCCACGGCTTTTTCGGCAATGCCCGGTGTTGCAATTTGATAATCAATCCGCCATCCCACGTTTTTTGCCCAGGCCTGGCCACGGTTGCTCCACCAGGTGTATTGATCCGGTTCGGGGTTCAGTTTCCTGAACACATCCACAAAGCCCCGACGGTCGAAAACATCGGAAATCCAGGCACGTTCTTCAGGTGTGAAACCGGAGTTTTTCAGGTTGCCTTTCCAGTTTTTCAGGTCAATTTCCTTGTGCGCGATATTCCAGTCACCGCAAATAATGTAGTTGTGACCGGTTTTTTCATAGTCTTCCATCATGGCATCAATCCAGGGACCGAATTTATCCAGGAAACGGAACTTGGCGGCTTGCCGTTCTTCGCTGCTGGAGCCTGAGGGAAGGTAAGCGCTGACCACGGTCAGGTCATCCCAGCGGGCACGGATCAGGCGGCCTTCGGCATCAAATTCATCACAGCCCATGCCGGTTGCTACCGGTACATCCTGGCGGGTGTAAATGCCGACACCGCTATACCCTTTTTTTTCTGCATGGCAAAAAAAACCGCGGTAATCAAGCGGGTTGCGCAGTTCGTCAACCAGGTCCGGGT
>CAZPNE010000181.1:0-2665 GCA_964588255.1 uncultured Advenella sp.
ATACTTTTATTATAAATTCAGTTAAAGTAAATTCTAGAAAAAAACAAAAAATTGTGTAAAAACAACAATTCATGGATGTTTTTTCATGCATTTTCATGATTGATTTTGCCAGCAGGGGTGTTTTTCAGGATTGACAGGCTGATTTCCGTTTTTACGGTAAGAAATGCGGGTTTTTGAGAAAAAACGGGAATCACGTCAGGATCGCAGTTATGCGAGGTTTCCATTCAGTAAGTGTCAGGCCTTAATTGGACAGTTGCTGGGTAATATAGACCCAGAATGGAATGGTTAGAACGCTAAGAATGGTGCCTGCTGAAATGGTAAAGGCCACCAGACGGCCATCACCTCCCATGCGGGTGGCCAGAATAAAGGCGGCCGATGCGGTAGGCAGTGCGGCAAACAGCACAAACATTTGGGTGTCAATGACCGAAAATCCCAGTGCAATCGCAATAAGCATGGCGAATACCGGCATCAGGCCAAGGCGGATGGTCAGAATCCAGCCAACCAGCTTGCCATCACGGCTGCCGCCTTGCAATGAAAGGCTGGCGCCTACGCAAAGCAAGCCCAGGGGGATGGAGCTGTTACCCAGCTTGAGAAGGGTGGTGTCCAGAACGGAAGGCAAGGTAATGCCACTAAAATTCAATAAAAGACCGGCAAAAGTCGCCAAAACCAGTGGGTTTTTTAAAATTTCCTTGAACAGATTGCTGCCTTGGTGGCTGGCCAGGGATTTGACGGCCAGGATATTGACAAAGGGAATGGCAAAACCCACAATCACGGCCATGCTGGACAGACCGGCCTGACCGGCCAGTGAGGGGGCCAAAGATAATCCGATATAGGTATTGAAGCGGTAGGCGCATTGACCCACTGATGCCAGGGCAATGGGGCGGGGTTTTAAAACCGGCTTGGCCAGCCATACACATAAACTGCCCATGATGGCCAAGGCGATGGTTGCCAGCAGGAAATTGCCAGTGGTGGCCAGTGACATGGGGGTGCTTGCAATAGAGCGAACCAACAGGGCCGGAAACAGGATGAAATAAACCAGCTTCTCAAGCCCGGAAAAAAACTCTTTGGAAAATTGTAGTTTGTTGTACAGTATCCAGCCTAAAATGACGATCAGACAATCGGGTAAAACAAGAAAGGCGATCTGCATATACTACACTTCAATAAAAAAGGTTAAGGGTTCTGTGCCAGTGGGCGCAACTGCCTATCATAGAACAAAATAGGCGGGTAACGCCTTTTGCATTGCAAACAGGTATGTTCAATAATCCTAAAGGCTGTATGAATAAAACATGAAACAGGCTGACATAGATGCATTTATCGATTCAATATGGCTGGAAGACGGGCTGTCGGCCAATACCCTGGCGGCTTACCGGCAGGACCTGAACGGATTTGCGGATTTTCTGGGTAAGCAGGATCCCGCCAAAGTATTAATCGACGCCGATAGCAATGATATTCAGGACTGGTTTGGCAGCAAGCATGACAGCAGCAAGGCAAGTACGGCCAACCGGCGTCTGGCCTCGCTTAAACGGTATTTTGCCTGGGCCCTTGATGGGGGCTTGATACAAAAAGACCCATGTCTGGAACTGCAATCTGCCAAACAGCCCCCGCGTACCCCCAAAACCCTGACGGAAAACCAGGTCATGGATTTACTGGAAGCCCCCAATATTGAGACACCAGGCGGCTTGCGTGACCGTGCCATGCTGGAAACCCTTTATGCGACCGGGTTGAGGGTGACCGAGCTGGTTACGCTTAAAGTACTGCACTTAAGCCTGAACGAGGGCATCGTGCGGGTGGAAATGGGAAAGGGGGGCAAAGACCGTCTGGTGCCGCTGGGGGCGGAAGCCGTGCATTGGCTTGAGGCCTACCTGAAAAAAAGTCGCAGCCTGTTATTGGGTAACCGGCCATCCGATGACCTGTTTGTGACCCGACGGGCCTGTGCCATGAGCCGGCAGGCCTTTTGGCAATTAATTAAAAAATATGCCCTGCTGGCGGATGTCAATGCCCCACTGTCCCCCCATGTACTGCGGCATGCCTTTGCCACGCACCTGTTGAATCATGGCGCCGACTTGCGGGTGGTACAGCTGTTGCTGGGGCATTCCGATATCTCCACCACCCAAATTTACACGCATGTAGCTCGTGAACGGCTTAAAGCCCTGCATGCACAACATCACCCAAGAGCTTGATTAATTATGGCTAAAGCAAAACACGTATCTGAAACACCGGCAACCCAGTTCCTGAAAAAAAACAAGATTCCCCATGTCGGCCATGCTTATGAATATGTGGATCATGGTGGTACGGCAGAATCGGCCCGGCAATTGAAAGTGGAAGAGCACGCTGTCATTAAAACCCTGATTATGGAAGATGAGCAGGCCAAACCGCATATCGTGCTGATGCATGGAGACCGTGAAGTCTCGCTAAAAAACCTGGCGAGGCAAATCGGGACCAAAAAAATGCAACCCTGCCGGCCTGAGGTGGCTTCGCGGCATTCGGGGTATCAGGTGGGGGGCACCTCACCTTTCGGTACCCGCAAGCAAATGCCTGTGTGGGTGGAAGCCAGTATTCTTGAATTGCCACTGATTTATATCAATGGAGGAAAGAGAGGGTATTTGGTGGAGATTGACCCGCAGGTGCTGGTGAGTGCCCTGGGCGCGGTTGCGGTGAACGTGGG
>CAZPNE010000182.1:0-2654 GCA_964588255.1 uncultured Advenella sp.
TCGGTTCTGGCGACACGTAGCACCGAAGAATGGATGAAGGCATTTGCCGGTAAAGTGCCTGCCGCACCCGTTTACGATGTGGCTCAGGCGCTGGATAATGACTTCATTCAGGAGCAGGAACGCATTATCGAATTTGAACATGCCGGCAGGAATGTACGCACGATTGCATCTCCTGTCCGGGTGGGGGTACATCCTGCCCAGGCGGCACCGGCCATGGGAGAGCATAATCATGAGCTGCTGGGCGAGGTGGGCTATAGTGAAGAGGAAATCCGGTCGTTTAAAGACGAACATGTGATTTAGGCAGGAACAGGAGAAAAAAATGCCGACTGCAAAAAGCTACTTATTCGTGCCGGGTGACCGCCCGGAGCGGTTTGAAAAAGCACTCAACACTCATGCAGGGATGGTGATTCTGGATCTTGAGGATGCGGTGGCTCCCGATGCCAAAGACAGTGCCCGGGAAGGCATCCGTCAGTGGCTTGAAGCCAGTCAGGCCAGTCAATTCACGGAGCGGCTCATGCTGCGTGTGAATGATATGGATACCAGTTGGTATGCCAGCGATGTGGCCTTGTTGGGGTCGGGTAAATTCCAGGGGGTCATGCTGCCCAAGGCACAAAACCCAAAGGCGCTTGAAGCGCTGGCCGCAACCCTGCACGGCCAGCAGGAAATCATCCCCTTGATTGAAACCGTCCAGGGCTGGAACAACGCCCGTCAGCTGGGAGAGGCCACGCGCGTTTCCCGGCTGGCTTTCGGTTCAGTCGATTTTGCCATTGATGCCGGGATAGAGGGAGATCAGGAAGAACTTGATTATGTGCGTTCTTCCCTGGTTTTGCAGTCCCGTCTGGCAGGCAGGGCCAAACCGGTGGATGGCGTGACCGTTGATTTCAGGAACCAGGATGTTCTGAAGGCTGATGTGGCGCGTTCCCGTCGTTACGGTTTTGGGGCAAAACTGTGTATTCATCCTGCCCAGGTTGATGTCGTGAATGAAGGCTATGCGCCTTCTGCCAAAGAAATTGATTGGGCTCACAGGGTACTTGAAGGCGTGGAGAAATTCGGACTGGGTGCTTTTGCCCTGGAAGGAAAACTGCTGGATAAACCCTTGTTTATACGGGCACAGCGTATTCTTGCAGCGGCGTAAAAGGCCAGGCCGATAGGCAAAAAAAACAGGGGGCCTGGCCTCCTGTTTTTTTGCCTGCGTTTCTGTTCAGGTTTCAGTCGGCATATTTTTGCTCAAATTCCCAAATTTCCGGGAAACCAATCAGCTTATTGAAATCGGCAAAATTGTAAAGCATGGGTTCAAGCCCGACTGATGTGTGGTGGGTGGCCAAATGCTGGTAGGCATTTTGCAGTGCTTGGCCAGCGGCCAGAAACCCCAGGGCAGGATAGATCGCAATGGCATAGCCCATTTCCTGCAACGTGGCAGGGGGCAGAATGGGTGTGCGGCCGGTTTCCACCAGATTGATCAGCAGGGGCTTTTCAATCGTTTTGGCAATTTTCCACATCTCCTCTTCATTTTCAGGCGATTCGATAAAAATGATGTCTGCACCAGCCCGGGCATATTGTTCGCCCCGGCGCAAGGCTTCATCCAGTCCAAGACTGGTTCGGGCATCGGTGCGGGCAATAATCAGAAAATCGGGGTTTGAGCGGGTATCGACGGCCACCCTGATTTTCTTGACCATGTCAGCGGCAGGAGTCACCCGGCGTCCTGGCGTATGGCCGCATTTTTTAGGAAACGCCTGGTCTTCAAGCTGGATAGCCGCCGCGCCCGATTTTTCATAGGCGCGAACGGTATGGGCCACGTTCAGCAAGCCGCCATAACCGGTGTCTCCATCACAAATCACCGGTTTGCCGGTGGCATTGCAAAAGGCGGCTACCCGGTTGTTCATGTCGGTCATGGTGGCAAGGCCGGCATCCGGTAAGCCCAGATAAGAAGCCACGGTTCCGTAACCTGTCATGTAAAGGCAGTCAAAGTTCATTTGGCTGGCGATCTTGACGGAAATCAGGTCATACACACCGGGGGCGATCACCAGTTTGCCCGGGGAAATTATTTGTTTCAGCTTATGTTTTTCGTTGTTCATGGCAATCCGTCAGGCCTTGTATGCGGTTCAAGGCCTGTGTATTCAGGGTTAAGCGGGAATGAATCAAACGGGTTTCAAATCAATGGCCACCGCCAGGTTGCGCCATAGTTCAAAATCTTTTTTGACCTGTTCATTGAATTTTTCAACCGAATCACCCACCGGTTCGGCAGCCTGTTTTTGCAGGATTTCTTTCATGTCGGGCTGGTTAATGACCTGAGCCACGGCTTGTTGCATGCTGTCCAGCAAAGGTTTGGGTGTTTTGGCGGGTGCAAAAATGCTGTAAGTCACGTAGACGTTATCAAATTCTTTAAAGCCCAGTTCTGCCATGGTGGGTACATCTGGCCACATTTGGGTTCTGGACTGGCCGGTTACCGCCAACGGGGTAATTTTGCCAGACTGCACATAAGCACTGGAAGACAGCAAACTGCCTGTGGCCATGGTGGTCACGCCACCCGCAACATCAGCCATGAGCGGTGCCCCGCCTTTATAGGGAACGCTGATCATGTTCAGTTTATTGTAGTGATTGAACATATCTCCAACCAGACGGGTCATGTTTTCGGAGCTGCCATAGGCAAATTT
>CAZPNE010000183.1:0-2652 GCA_964588255.1 uncultured Advenella sp.
GCTAAGTCATTATGGCAAACAGGAAAATTAAAATACAGGACTTTCTTTCCAATGTTCCACTGTTCAGTGAGCTGGATTCGGCCGAGCTGGATGCAATCGCGTTGGGAACCACCGAGATGCAGGTCAGGCGCGGGGAAATTGTGTTCCAGCGTGGCGAACCTTGTCTGGGTTTGCATGTGCTCATTTATGGGCAAATTAAACTATCCGTGGTTTCCTCACCCGGCAACGAGAAAGTGGTCAAGATTATTCGGGCGGGAGACAGCTTTGGTGAGGCGCTCATGTTCATGGGCAAGAATTATATTGTGACAGCGCAGGCACTGGAAGATTGTTTGGTGCTGCATGTCAGCCGTAACGTTATCAATGCCGAATTGGCCAAAAGCCAGAATCTCACCTTCAATATGCTCAAGGGACTTAGCCAGCGGTTATATGGCCTGATGGAAGACGTCGAGTCGTATTCCCTGCGTTCAGGCGCACAGCGGGTGATTGGCTATTTGCTCAAGCACGACCATTGTGAAAACGGGGAGACCATTACCTTAAGTACCAGCAAGGCCATTATTGCTTCGCGCCTTAATATTACGCCAGAACACTTTTCGCGTATTTTGCTGGATTTAAGCACGCATGGCCTGATTAAGGTAAAGGGCAAGGAAATTACTATTCTGGATATGCAGGGACTTATTGACTTTTAACCGGTTTTTTAAACTGTTTCGCAAGCCGTCCATATATGCGCACGGCACCTAGCAGGTTGAAAAACAGCATGCCTGCCGAAGCCAGCAGTAGCAGTGCCGCAAGGGTGGTAAAACCGGGTACTTGCCAGGCTGCCGCCAGCATGGCTGGCACGGTAAGCAGTTGCACCCAAAACTGGCGTTTGGCATGGGTTTCGGGCAAAATGTCTTTTATTTTTGGTGCGGCCCCCGAGTGGAAGGGGACTATTTCCTGGCTGTGTAGCATAACCAGGAAAGGTACAATTTTGTATAACATGCCATTAATGGCAGAATAGGCACAGCCCAAAATAAACAGGATGCCTAGCGACAGTTCCAGTTGTGGCAGGCTGAACAGTTGCAGCAATGGCAATAAGAGGCAGCTGCCAAGCAGGCTGGCCAGTGACAGCCACCAGAACAAGGTGGTTACCTCGGGTGCGGGGCGTTTACGGCCTTTTAGCAGAACGCCGGTCTGGATGGTGAAAACAGTGGCCAGAAGGGCCAGCACAAAAACCAGTATGGTTTGAAACAGGCCCGAATGCAGGCCAAACCATTCAGAGAAAACCGTCCATAGCAACAACACGACAAACAGAATCGGCAACAGGCGTTGCGTCATGCCAGTGGGGTAAATTTCTGTGACCTGAAACAGGGGAATGACCTGAAAGCTGATGCCCATCAGCAAAATAGCCACCCAGCCGGCCAGACCCCATAAAGCGTGCAGATTGGTCAGTGCCACTAAAGACAGTCCCAATGGGTGGATAAACGCGTAAACCAGGATTAGACCAAGGATAACCGTGATAACCAGGCTGGCCACGCTATAGCGTATTGCAAGGATGGAGGCTTTGGCTTTTTCGGCTTGTTGTTTGCGTGACAGCCAGAGCCCGATATTAAGGGCAAAAATGAAAATAGCCAGGCCTGTTCCCAGCAGGATTGCGGCACTCATGAAAAGCGGGTTGGACAGGGTAAGGAAGGCACCTGCCAGCGTTAAGGTGCCTATTCCCAGTAGCACGAAGACGATTAGCCCCAGCGGGTTGGTAAACGGAATTTGAATGCGGAAGGCAACCGGTAATAACTGGATCAGTGAGCCGGCCATACTCATGGTAAGGATGCCCAGCGTGAAAAGATGGGTCACACTTAACATGGCTGGTGACCAGCGGCTTAACCAGGCATCGGGGCCGGAAAACAGCAATACCAGGGCCGCCAGCATGCCAAACAGCGGGGCCGCCAGAAAAAAACGCATGGGTGCCATTAGGCCAGGCATGCTGTCGAACGTTAAAGCACGTTGCATTAAGCCTTTTTCCAGATGATTACTTCATACGAGTAATCGGGTTGTTTGCGGATACTATATTCGAAATTTTCGCTTTCAAGAATGCGGAACAGAGGCATGGGTTCGCGGTCTATTAACATGCGCAGGCGCTTTTCACCGTTGTTTATTTGGGGCAATAACGCCAGGACCTGCTCCATGGGTTCAGGAGGGGGTAAACCCCGTACGTCCAGCTGAATATCATTATTCATGTTTAATCCATATCAAAACGGGTTGTGAGTCTACTAAAGAAATAGCAAACAGGCATTATGTAGATGCATATCAATATATTATCAAATTAATATTGATGCCTTGCTTTTTCTTGATATTACTCAAGGTTGTGCAATGAGCGGGATTGTTATATTCAGTTATTAATTTCTGCTTAAGTTTCATCTCCAATAATATTCAAGTTTAAACTAATATGTCAAGTATTTCACCAGTAAACGGTAACGATCTGCCTGATCCAGGCCAGACTGTTATAGAGTTAGTGTGTCCGGCCGGCAGTCTGCCCGCCCTGAAAAATGCCGTAGATAACGGTGCGAACTGTGTTTATCTGGGGTTTCGCGATGCCACTAATGCCCGCAATTTTGCCGGGCTTAATTTTGATAACGCCGCCATCCGTGAAGGGATTGATTACGCCCATGCACGCGG
>CAZPNE010000184.1:0-2651 GCA_964588255.1 uncultured Advenella sp.
ATCCATTCAACAATGTAGGCGTTTAAATAGCCATTGACGGCCTGGCCGATCGTCGGGAAAAAACGCTCATTGCCAAAACGTGCCGACAGGCCGAATTTGCGCAACTTGTCCCTGACCGGGTCTTTCATTTCAGCAAAGCAGAGTTCAATGCCGGCCGCCTTGAGCTGCTCGTCCAGTTCAACCAGCATGTCGGCAGAGGTGATATCAACACTGGTAACCGGTTCTGAGGTAATAACAACGCGTTGAACCGGGTGCTGGGACTTGGCAATGGTATCCAGGACGCAGTGATGGAAAAGTTCGGCATTGGCAAAAAACAGTGGTGCATCCCAGCGGAACAGGACCAGGCCCGGGATGAGGCGGGCCGTCGGGTGGCGGCTGATGTCGTGATAACCCTTGAGATGGTCAACCCGGCCAAGAATGGCGTAATGCGGCCGCCAGCCGTTCCATAAGTATTCCAGGATGGCGATGGCGACAGCTATGCCGATACCCGGTAAAACGCCGAATACCGCAACACCGGCAAAGCAAACCATAGAGAGCCAGAACTCCCATGGTTGAATGCGGTAAATGCGCTTGAGATCTTTAAACTCGAAAATACTGATTATTGACGTGATCACAACAGCGGCCAGGGTTGGAGCAGGCAGAAAATACAGCAGATCAGGTGCCCAGAGCAGAAGTGAGCCTACGATGATGGCACCGGTTATGCAGGCCAATTGGGTTTTTGAGCCTGCGGCTTCAGAGACAGGCGTGCGCGAGGCGCTGCTGCTGATGGGGAAGCCTTGAAAAAAACCGGTGAACAAATTGGCAATTCCAAGCCCGAAGAACTCCTTGTTGGGGTTGATGTAACGATTGTATTTGGCGGCATAGGTGCGGGACAAAATACTGGTCTGGGAGCTGGATAACAGGGCAATTGCCCCAGCCCCCAAAAGCAGGGGTATCAGGTCATCATAGCTGATCACGGGAATCGTGAATGAGGGCAATCCTCCAGGCAAATTGCCCAGGATTGTCACGCCATGCCGGTCAAGCTCGAAGTACGCCACCACGATGGTTGCCAGGGTCAGGACCACCAAGGGGCCTGGAAAACGCCTGAAGCGTTTGATAATCAGCAGTAAAATCAGTGAAGCAAGACCGATGAGCAGTGAGAGCTTGTTGGTCTCGGTTTTGAGCAGCGACAGCCAAATCGCTTGCAGTTTGGCAAAAATATCGCTTGCGTCTGTTGAAATGCCTATTAAAGCGGGTGTCTGGCCAACCAGGACGGTCAGTGCGATCCCGTTCATGTAGCCATAACGAATTGGCTTGGAAATCAGTTCGGTAATAAACCCGAGTTTCAGAAGGCTGACCAGGATGATGATCAGTCCTGAAAAAATGGCCAAGGTACTGGCCAGTGTAATCAGCCGTTCGGGATTTCCTGCAGCCATAGGTACAATAATGGCAAAAATGATGCCTGCCAGGGCGGAGTCCGGGCCGATGACCATTAAGCGGCTGGGCCCGAAAATGGCGTAAACCAGCAGGGGAATAATCGTGGCATATAGGCCATAAATGCCGGGCAATCCGGCAGCCACTGAATAGCCAATGCCAATGGGGATCAGAACCGTGGTCAGTACGAGACCGGCCGCCAGGTCATGCCTGAGCCATTGCCTGCGATAGTTAAGCAGTGTGTACAGTCCGGGCATCCACGATAGCAGGCCAGTAGCGTCATCCTTGCGGGAAGGCAGGACGCCTGAGGATGGGGGTGACGGAATGGGGGCTTGATTGTGTTTTGCCATGTTCAATGTGAAAAATCAGTAGGTATATGCCTTAATCATTGGTATTGTAATGAAAATGTTTCATAATTAACTAAATTGTGTTTTGAAGTGTGATGTTGATGCCCGGCATGGTTAGTGTGCCAGGAAGCGTAAAGGAAATCTTGTATGAGTCAAAATGATCGTTTTCAGGCATTGGTCAATACGGCCATCGGCCTTGAAGAAAAGCATGTCTGTGTGGTTGTTCATCCCTGTGATGAAGTTTCATTGTCCAGTGCCGTACAGGCAGGCAAGTTAAATCTGTTTACGCCCGTTCTGGTGGGTCCCGAAGAGCGGATCCGTCAGGTTGCCCGGGAACATGATTTGGATATTGGCGGTTTGCAAATTATTAATACCGAACACAGCCATGCCTCGGCCGATGCCGCGGTTGCCGAGGTGCAGGCAGGCAGGGCAACACTGATGATGAAAGGCAGCCTGCATAGTGATGAGCTACTGCATTCGGTGCTGTGTTATAACGGTGGCTTGCGTACCGAACGCCGTATCAGCCATGTGTTTGTCATGGATGTCCCCCGTTACGACAAACTGCTTTTCATTACTGATGGCGCAATTAATATTTTTCCCACCCTGTGTGAAAAGGCCGATATTATCCGCAATGCCATTGACCTGCATCTGGCACTGGGTCTGGATACCCCACGGGTGGCGATTTTATCGGCTGTCGAACAAATCAATGAAAAAATGCAAAGCACGATTGATGCCGCCGCCCTGTGCAAAATGGCCGATCGCGGGCAAATCAAGGGCGGTATCCTGGATGGTCCGTTGGCCATGGATAATGCCATCAGCCCTGAAGCGGCCGCCATCAAGGGCATCCAGTCTCCGGTGGCCGGACATGCCCAGATTCTGGTGGTGCCCGAT
>CAZPNE010000185.1:0-2601 GCA_964588255.1 uncultured Advenella sp.
GGACATGCCGTCTTATTCCGCCTGGCAGCTGTTTCCTGAAGAAGAGCGCAAGGCTATGTTGCTGAGTTGGATCAGGCCTTTCATGCCTTTGTATGATGGTGTGGCACAGGTGCTGAAAATGTTGCGTGAATCGGGCCATTCGGTGGATGCCACCACCCAGGAGGGGGGTGTTTACCAGGAAATGCTGGGGGGCAAGATTTATCAGTTAATCCGGGTATGGGTACCCGAGCATATTCACACCTACCCTGAAATCAGTGCCAACAAATATATTATCTGGATTCGTTTTCATCAGTTTTCGTCCGAACAGAAAACAGAATTGGTCACCAGCCCAATAGCGTTTAAAATTGCGCTTTGCAACGTTTAGGCTCGTAGTGATTGTTACTTTAGGTGTTGCAATTTATTTCAAATCGCGGGGGCAGGGTAGCCATAATTCACATAGATGGTTCACAATATCGTTTATTAAGTTTTTTAATTACGAATTGTTGAGCAATGGCCAATCAAACACAAGAAAATGTAAAAAAACCATCTAAACGCTTTCAGCTGGCAATATTTGTCGTGATTGTGATTGGCGGCTATTATGGGTGGCAATATTTTTCCAATGACTCCTCGGGTAGCAATTCCACTACGCAGTCTCAAGGCGCCGGGGGCCCACCCTCATCCGGTAACGGCCCGGGAGCAGGCGCGCGCGCTGCGATGGTCACTCCCGTCAGGGTTGAAGCCGTTCAGCAAAAAGATATGGAAGTCAGGGTACCCGGCCTGGGTACGGTAACCGCTTTCAATATGGTAGATGTTCGAAGCCAGGTAAGCGGTCCCATTGTCAAAATTGCCTTTACCGAAGGTCAGGAAGTCAAGCAGGGAGATCTGCTGGTTGAGATAGACCCGCGTCCTTTCCAGATCCAGCTTCAGCAGGCTCAGGGACAACAGGCCCAGAATGCGGCGGAACTGGCCAATGCGCGCCAGGATCTGAAGCGGTACCAGACACTTTTTAAACAGGACTCTATCGCCCGCCAGCAGGTAGATACACAGGCTGCGCTGGTAAAACGGCTGGAAGCCCAGGCATATAGCAACAAGGCTGCGGTTGATGAAGCCAGGCTGAATCTTGAATACACCAAGGTGCTGGCGCCCATTGACGGTCGCCTCGGTTTGCGAAATGTCGATGTTGGCAATCTGGTGACGGCAAATGCGGCCGAAGGGCTGGTCACCATTACCCAGGTCAAGCCTATTTCCGTGGTGTTTTCCATGCCCGACATCCATCTTGCCGAAGTGGCAACGCAGTACGCCAAGGGTGCACAGCTGGAAGTGATCTTGATGGACCGCGATAACCGGCAGGAGCTGGCAACCGGGGTGTTGTCATCCATGGATAACCTGGTGGATGTATCAACCGGCACCATCAAGCTTAAAGCCAATTTTTCCAATGAAGACGAGCGGCTGTTTCCCAACCAGTTTGTCAATACCCGACTTAAAATCCGTCAGGTTCCGCAAGCCATGGCCATTTCCACCGATGCGATCCAGAACAGCGCAAACGGGCCGTTTTTGTTCAGGGTGGGCAAAGACAACACTGCCGAAATGGTGCCGGTCAAACTGGGTGTGACCGATGGCATTTATACACAGGTCCTGGAAGGGGTTGCCTTGGGTGAGCAGATCATCACCGAAGGTGTTGACCGTTTACGCAATGGTTCCAAAATAGAGATTATCCAGTGAATATCTCGCGTGCTTTCATTCTTCGTCCGGTAGCCACCACCTTACTAATGGTGGCCCTTTTCCTGACCGGAATTGCCGCTTACCGTCAACTGGCCATTTCTGCCTTGCCTGAGGTGGATTACCCCACCATCCAGGTGGTGTCCCTGTATCCGGGGGCAGGGCCCGATGCCATGGCCTCGCTGGTTACCTCGCCCCTTGAACGTCAATTCGGGCAAATGCCTGGCCTGATTCAAATGAGTTCATCCAGCTCGGGGGGCGCTTCGGTCATTACCTTGCAGTTTTCCCTGTCACTGGAAATGAGTGTGGCTGAGCAAGAGGTGCAGGCCGCGATTAATGCCGCTTCCAACCTGTTGCCATCGGACCTGCCCATGCCACCGGTGTATAGCAAGGTGAATCCTGCCGACTCGCCGGTTGTTACCCTGGCGATCACGTCACCCACCTTGCCCTTGTACGAGGCCCGCGACCTGGTTGAAACCCGGATGGCGCAAAAGCTGTCACAAATTTCGGGCGTGGGGCTAGTCAGCATTGCCGGCGGGCAGCGCCCGGCCGTGCGCATCCAAGTCAATCCAACGGCACTGGCGGCCAATGGCATGACCCTGGGAGACGTCAGAAGTGGCGTGACCGGGGCCAATATCAACCAGCCCACCGGCAACCTGGATGGCCCGCGACGGGCAACCACGATTTATACCAATAGCCAGTTGAAAACCCCCGAAGAATATGAGGCGCTTATTCTGGCCTATCGTGATGGCGCACCCTTGCGCTTAAGCGATGTTGCCCGGGTGGTCAATGATGCGGAAAATACCCGGCAGGCGGCCTGGATTGGTAACGAACAGGCCATTTTGCTGAATATCCAGCGCCAGCCCGGTGCCAATGTGATCGAGGTGGTGGACAATATCAAGG
>CAZPNE010000186.1:0-2561 GCA_964588255.1 uncultured Advenella sp.
AGGGGTGTTTAACAAATAAGTGCATTTTTGACACTTTACTACGTTAAATGCCCCAGTAGATGCCCCATAAAAACCCTGCCCAACATCCTAAAGCGCCCTTTTATCTGATGTTGTTTTCTTGCCAGTGGCGAGCCCGCACCAGCCGGCTCCCGGCCCTTAACGATAATTCGGCCCAGTTCCCCTTGATAACGATATAAGGATCATTGCGGTAATAAGGCAAGGGTTTTTCACCCTTGGATTGGACGGCAAAAATTGCCGGTATGGCGGCATCTGGCTCAAACTGCAGCCATATTTCATTGCCCGTACTAAAAACCTGCAAAGGCGCAATATCCGGGTCTCCGCTTAAAGACCAGTCAAACGAATATTGGTTAACACTACGGTTTGATATTTCCCACTCGGGGTAAAGACGTTTGCGGACCAGCCATTCGGGCTGCGTTGCACAACCCGTGAGCATACCTGCCAGTAACACGCTGGCAAAAAAACGAATTATTCCTGTCATGATTAGCCTGATTCAAATTACAAAACCCAGCCATCATGCAACGGGAAACATGCCCCGACAAGCTGCGAAATTTACGGATGGACAAAAACGCAGCATGCCAGGCAAGACGGTATTAAACAGGGAAATCAGACCTTGGTGGCTTCCAGCTTGGCCGTATCCGCTTCAGAAGTAAAGGAGTCGGCATAAAACTCGTTTTCAGGAAGACTGCAATTGGCGACGAATTCCTTGCGAGCGCTGCTTACCATGATAGGTGCACCGCAGGCATAAACCTGATGCGATGACAAATCCGGAAAATCCTCAATAATAGACTTGTGCACAAAACCAGTGCGACCGGTCCAGTTATCTTCGGGCAAGGCATCTGAAATAACCGGTACAAAGGTAAAGAATGGCAGTTGCGCCTCCCATTGCTCAACCCGCTTGCTCATGTACAGGTCTTTGGGCCTGCGTCCGCCCCAGTACAGGGTTACAGGTCGAGTAATGCCCTTTTCAATAATGACTTCCATCATCGCTTTTACAGGCGCAAAACCGGTCCCGCTCACCACGAACACAATGGGTTTGTCCGAGTCTTCACGCAAGAAGAATGACCCCAATGGACCTTCCGCTCGCAAGATTTCACGCACTTTCATTTGCGTTTCACCGGCACCGAACACGTGATCGGTAAACACACCGCCCGGCATATGACGAATATGCAGCTCTACCGGCTCGGTACCATTAGGTGCGGAGGCCATGGAGTAACTTCGGCGACGACCATCTTTAAGGATGAATTCCACATATTGGCCAGCATAATAACGGAATGGCTCTGCGGCAGGCATTTGCAACTTCAGGACCGTCACATCATCGGCCACTTTTTCCATATCCACCACACGCACAGGCATTTTCCTAACCTGAATATCGCTAGCCATGCGGATTTCGCGACTTTCAATCTCAAGAGGGCTGGTTGCCGTTGCCTGACAGAACAAGGTAAGACCCTGTTCCCGTTCCTCTTCGCTAACCACCTGAGAAACGGCAGAAGACTCTTCTATAGTACCTGAAAGGACCTTCCCCTTGCATGAACCACAAGAGCCGCTTTTGCAGCTGTACGGGAGAATGATGCCAGCCTCAAGCGCGGCATCAAGAATGGTTTGCCCTTCTTTGGCAATAAATTGATGGTTACTTGGGTGAACCGTGATATTAAAGCTCATAATAAATTCAAAATTCGTTTAAATCTTTTAAATAAAAGTAATCGTGACATAACTGCTTGCAATTATGACACGATCAGACATAGGCAAAATTGCTTCCCGTCAAATTACCGGAAAAAGAACCGCCTGCTTCATCCGCACATCCAACTGTTTTCCTTTGCGGGCACGCTTACCCATATATTCCCTCAGATCACCCAGGGCCAGGATTTCATCCACCTGCTTGTTCCGGTAAATGCCCGAAATGGTCAGCCCTTGCTCACTGATAGGGATCAATTGATCCAGCTTATCGTTGGTATCCAGCGCCATCAGGATCGTACCCCGCCCACCCCCTGACAAGGATTTTACCTCACTTAACTCGATAACGAGGAAACGCCCCCCCACGGTAAGCATGGCCAGGTATTTGGAATTATCAAACAAGGGAATCGGTCGCATCAGGACATCGCCTTTTTCAAGGGTAATGAATTGCTTGCCCGCTTTCTGCCGGCTGCTCATATCGGAAACCCGGGCACTAAAACCAAGGCCCCCAGCTTGCGCCAACAACCAGCGGCTGTCAGACGAACCGGCAATAATATGGATAATATGCGTCCCGCTTTCAAGATCCACCATGGAAGTAATGGGCTGGCCATCACCACGCGCAGAAGGCAAACTGCCCACTGACACGGAATACACACGCCCGTTATCACCAATACCAATAAGCGTGTCAGTACTTCGACACTCATAGGTGGCATAAAGCTTGTCACCTGATTTGAAATTGAATTGATTGGTATCATGGCCATGGCCCTGACGGGAACGCAGCCAGCCCTTTTCAGAAACAATAACCGTTACCGGTTCATCAACCACCTTCGTTTCAATAATGGCCCGTTCAGCCTCCTCAATCACTGTTC
>CAZPNE010000187.1:0-2542 GCA_964588255.1 uncultured Advenella sp.
ACCGCCCTGACCCTGCTTTTACAGGCCTTTGCCTGGGCTGACTGGCAATTTATTGCATTAAGGTTTTTAATGGGGATTGGCCTAAGCGGACTGATGCCAGCCATTACCGCCCTGATCCGGCATAATGTATCGGGCCATATTGCCGGTACCGTCTTGGGTTATTCAACCTCTGCCCAATATCTTGGCATGGTGTTGGGCCCGCTTGCCGGTGGCATGGTGGCCAACCTGTATGGGATGAATACCGTTTTTGTCATGACAGCCGGCATTATGACAACCGCGGCCTTGCTGATCGCAATCACCAGAAAGCGACAGCGCAAGGCCGCCATCCCCTTAATTGATTCAGTCAACCGTTAAACTTTGCTTTTCTTCATCATGACGGGTAACCAGCACCTGGTCAATCCGGTAATTGTCAATATCCACCACTTCGAACTTGTAGCCCTCATACAAGACGAAGTCGGTGGGACGTGGCACTTTACGCAGCTTGTACATGATGAACCCGGCCATGGTTTCGTAATTGTTTTCAAAACCCTCAAATTCCTTAATGGTCAGGGCGGCCATCACCTCCTCGATAGGTGTCATGCCGTCGATCAGCCAGGAATGGTCATCGCGTTTTACAATCCACTCTTCCTGCAGGGAACCCACCAAATCCCCCATCACGGTATTCATGACATCTTGCAGGCTTAGCAGGCCCACCACAAGCGCGTATTCATTCACTATCAGGCTAAAGTCTTCTTTGGCTGCCCGAAACTGCTCGAGTGCCTCGAACAGGGTCAGGGTATCGGGCAGTACCAGCACCTTGCGAACAATGGGTGCGGTTCTAAGCGATAAATCCTTGCCTTGCAGTATACGGGGCAAGATATCCTTGGAGTCTACATAACCAATCACATGGTCTAGCGTATCCTGACAGACCGGAAATTTGCCATGCGGAAATTTGGCAATTTTCTGGCGGATGTCTTCTTCTGTTTCGTTCAGGGAAAGATACACAATGCTTTCACGCGGCGTCATGGCAGAAGGCACAATACGCGAATCCATCTCGAAAACGTTACGAATCATGTATTGTTCCTGCAGCAAGACCCCACCGCCTTGCGCGCCGGCTTCGGCAAGGGCAACAATATCGTCCCTGGTAATTTCTTCTTCACGCACTTGCGGCACCCCCATCAAGCGAAGAATAAGACTGGCCATACTGCTGAACAGCCATACCAGGGGTGCAAACACCAGCATGCAAAACTTCATGGGTTTGACCACCGCCATGGCCTGTTTTTCGGGCTGCGCCATGGCAAGGCGTTTGGGAATCAGGTCTGAAAACATCACGAACGAGGCCGTGACCAGCAAAAAGGATAGCAAAAAGGACAAGGTACCCAGCAAAGGGCCACTATAAATAACCGAGACAAGATTGGCCACATAAGGCGACAAGGCGCTTTCACCGACAATACCCGCCATAATTGCCACGGCATTTTGCCCAATCTGGATCACGGTAAAAAAGTTGCCCGGGCTTTCCTGCAACGCCAACACCTCTACCGCTTTGGCATTACCGTCATTGGCTAACAGGCGAAGTTTGATTTTACGCGAGGCGGCAAGGGAAATTTCCGAAATGGAAAAAAAACCACTGATAATAACCAGCAGCAAAAGAAAAAGTACGTGTGTGAGCAAATCACCAGCCGACATAAATAACCACGAAAGATTTATAACCCTGTGATTTTGTACCATTTGGCAGGAAATGGCAATGAATAACGGCCTATTTCAGGCATGATGTACCCGATCACTAGGCCGTTATATGTCCAGCCAGAACTAACCATTGAAAAGATAAAGGGCTGCTGGACACAAACTGTTAACTTTCAATCCTGCTGGACAGTCCGGTTAGCTCCAGCGCCCTGGCGCATAGGTAAACACCGGCAAAGTCCAGCGCCAGCGAATGGCCGCCAGGCGCAATGTAAGGCCAAAACCGAATGAAGCCAGTAAATTGATGTCATGGCTAACCCCCCAGTGCCGCAGGCATAAATACAAAATGGCAACCAGCAGTGAAACACTGGCATACAGTTCTTTTCGCAGTACCATGGGGGTGCGGTTACATAACAAATCTCGCAATATGCCCCCAAAAATACCGGTGGTAATGCCCGCCATAATAACAACAGTAGTGCTATATTCCAGCTTCAGGGCCACATTGCAGCCAATAACGGTAAAGGCAATTAATCCCATTGCGTCAAGCACCAGAAAGATGGAATGCAGGCGATGCATGTAACGGGCAACGACCATGGTAAACAGGCCGGCAAGAATCGTTATATGGATATACATGGGGTGCTGGGTCCAGGTAACCGGGTAATTGCCCAGCAACATGTCACGTACCGTGCCGCCGCCCAAAGCGGTAATGAAGGCCACAAAAGCCACGCCAAACATGTCCATATTGCGCCGGCCTGCGGCAAGCGCTCCCGACATGGCTTCAGCGGTAATGGCAATAATATAAATATAGAGAAGCAATTTTGAATCCTGGTTGTTTTATGCTGCCTCTCCCCCTGTCCTTTTACCTGAGAGTTTATGCAGTTAT
>CAZPNE010000188.1:0-2512 GCA_964588255.1 uncultured Advenella sp.
ACGCAAGCCCAGGCTTTGCAATATTTCCTGGGCTACCACCACTTCCTTGCAACGGTCACCACCCGGTTCTGGCGTTAGCGAAATACGAATGGTATCGCCAATGCCTTCCTGCATAAGCACGGCAAGCGCCGCGGTAGAGGCAACAATGCCTTTGCTGCCCATCCCCGCTTCTGTCAGGCCAAGATGCAAGGGGTAATTGCAACGACCGGCCAGATTGCGGTAAACAGAAATAAGATCCTGGACATGACTGACCTTGCAGGAAAGAATAATGGCATCACCAGGCATACCCAGCTGCTCAGCCCGCTGTGCATTGCTAATGGCCGAGACAACCAGTGCCTCACGCATGAGGGATTGCGCATCCCATGGTTCGGGCTTGGCCTTGTTTTCATCCATCATGCGGGCCATCAGCTCATGATCAAGGCTCCCCCAGTTCACCCCAATACGAACCGGTTTTTCATACTTGCAGGCAACCTCGATCATTTGGGCGAAATTGTCGTCACGTTTTTTACCACCGCCCATATTTCCAGGATTAATACGATATTTGGACAATGCCTGGGCACATTCAGGGTACTGGGTTAATAATTTATGGCCGTTGTAGTGGAAATCACCCACCAATGGCACTAGAACACCCATCTTATCAAGTTGTTCACGAATGGCTGGCACAGCCTGTGCCGCCTCGGGCGTATTGACCGTAATCCGGACCATCTCTGAACCGGCCAGTGCCAGTTCTTTGACCTGGATAGCGGTGGCAATATGATCTGCCGTATCGGTATTGGTCATTGACTGTACGACAATAGGCGCACTGGAACCAATGGGTACCACCGTTGAGCCCCAGGCAACATTAACCAGACGAGTCTGGTGGCGGCCAGCAGGCCCGACAGGAAATGGATTTTGGCAAATGGACATAATTAATTAAATAAATTCCTGAAGTTTTCCAAGCCGATGTCTTCGAGTGTAAACCACTCACGGCTATATCCATAAACAGCAATAATTACCAGGATCAGGAAAATAATAAAAATCCATGTTCCCGTACCTGAACGCTGTGTCTCATACCCCTCATGGGTGAAATCAGTATTTGACTGCAGGTTTTTTAATTCCTGCTTATTAATATTAGCACCGTTTTGCCTGGCCAAAAGATCAAGAATTTGCTGTTCATCTGCCCCAAGCAAACAGGCATATTTACGCACCAATCCTTTTAATACAAACCCTTGCGGCAAAGCAGCCCAGTTTTGCGTCTCTAGTGAGTTGATTTGCATGGCGGAAAATTTGATCTGGTTTGAAACGTCACTAACTGACAAACCTTTTTTTTCACGCAACCTTTTCAGCACTTCCCCCAGGCTTTTATCTTCCAGGGACGCTGAACCGGATACCTCGTTCATATCTGAATTTAATGGCATCACTTACTGCACCTCGATGATGGGAATGGATTTTCTGGCCTGCATAAGAGAACTGATCTTGGTTTTATCCTTGACATCACCCGCCAGTTGCCCACATGCGGCATCAATATCATCACCCCTAGTCTTACGCACGGTAGTAATTACCCCGGCATCCATCAAAAGATTCGCAAATATGCGCACCCTGGCGGATTTGGAACGCTTCAGGCCCGATTCTGGAAACGGGTTGAAAGGAATAAGGTTAAGTTTACAACGAACCTGTTTGGTAATTTCAATCAACTGGCGTGCATGCTCATCGCTATCGTTGACGCCATCGAGCATGACATATTCAAATGTAATGAAATCACGAGGGGCAAATTCCAGATAACGATTACACGAGGCAATTAATTCGGCCAGCGGGTATTTTTTATTTAATGGCACCAACTGGTCACGCAAGGCATCGTTAGGCGCATGAAGCGAAACTGCCAGCGCCACAGGACAATCTTTGGCCAGGCGGTCTATCATGGGCACAACGCCGGAGGTTGAAACCGTAACACGGCGGCGTGACAAACCATAAGCATTATCGTCAAGCATAAGCTGAAGGGCCGGAACGACCTGATCATAATTAAGCAAGGGTTCTCCCATGCCCATCATGACAACATTGCTGATGACTCGTGAAATTTCCTCAGGGGCTTCTGCATCGCCAATACGGGCAGACTGCCGGTCTTCCTGAATTACCCGGCGGGCATGCCATAACTGGCCAACAATTTCTGCCGTTGTTAAATTGCGGTTAAAACCCTGATGACCGGTGGAGCAAAACCGGCAGGCAACCGTACAGCCGGCCTGGCTTGAAATACATAAGGTACCGCGGTCATCTTCAGGAATAAACACCGTTTCGATCGCATTATTATTACCCACATCGAACAGCCATTTACGGGTACCGTCAGAAGATATTTGTTGTGTTATGACCGGTGGCGCCTGAATACAACAGGACTCAGCAAGTCGGGAACGAAAATCTTTAGCAAGATCGCTCATTTGCCCGAACTCGCTGACTCCACGCTGGTGTACCCAGCGCTGAAGCTGTTTTGCACGAAAGGGCTTACTCCCCCACTGACCAACCAGGTCAATGAGGGCATCGG
>CAZPNE010000189.1:0-2467 GCA_964588255.1 uncultured Advenella sp.
AGTACTTTTATTAAACCTCTATGAGTGCATCGGCAACGTAGCAGCCCTTTTCACCCGGAACCGCCAGAATCGGGTTGACTTCCACCGATTGAATCTGCTCCTGTGCCTGGGCGGCAAAAACAGACAGGCGAGACAGCTGTTCGGCAAGCCCGTCAATATCAACCGCCGGCTTGCCACGCACGCCTTGCAAAATAGCCGCACTGCGAATACTGAGAATCAGCTTCCTGGCTGTTTCAGGGCTGAATGGGCAACGATGCAAGACCACGTCTTTCAACACTTCCACGTGAATGCCACCCAGGCCGAACATGGCCACGGGACCAAATACCGGGTCGTTTTTGACACCCATAATGCATTCAACGGCATTGTTTACCTGTTTGGCCACCAGGACACCGGTAATATTGGCGGAAGGCGCTTTTTCAGCGGCTCTTTGCAAGAGCAAGGCATAACTTTCATGCACCTCGGCAATACTGGACACATTAAGAATAACGCCACCTATTTCGGATTTATGCTTGATATCAGGTGAAAGGATTTTCATGACAACGGGAAAACCAAACTTATCCGCCAGGTGTGCCGCTTCTGCCGCATCATGGGCAATTCCTTCCGGAATCGCCTGCAAACCCGCCTCTTCCAGGATGAGCTTGGCCTGGGCTTCGTCAGGTGTGCTGGCAAGCGCGGCAACGGCTTTCTTTTCAAACGGAATGAGGGCATCTGGCCTGGCAAAGGCTGTGCCCAAAACGCCCATATGATGAATGGCCTTGGTGGCACGGATAGGATCTTCAAATACTGAAAACCCGTCAGCCTCATAACGTGCAATCGTGTCTTTTTCTGCAATGATGGACAGGGCAAACAAATGATCAGGATGTTTATCAACTGCTTTTTTCAGTTCAGGACGCAGTTTAGCTTCAATCGAAGCGGTTCCTGCTGCGTGGGCAAAGAAAGCCAGAATGGAGGGGTACTGCTGGGTATCCAGCATGGTTGACAGGAACTGGTCAGCCAATTCAGGTTGGTTGATCACTTGCGCGGTGCAATCCACCGGATTCTTGACTGCGGCAAAAGACAGGGCTTCTTTCAGGGATGCCTGGGCGTTTTGTTCCAGTTCAGGCATGGGCAGGTTCAGGTCTTCAGCGGCATCACTAATCAAAATGCCAGCGCCACCACTAATGGTAATAACGCCAAGTGCATTGTTTTCCGGATAAATCTTTTTAGTGGCCATATAGGCAATATCCAGAAACTCGTCTGGACTATATGCCCTGACAGCGGCATACTCTTCAAGTACGGCATTGAACACGGCGTCATCGCCGGCAATTGAAGCCGTATGGGATTGCGCCGCCATTTGGCCAATTTCACTGCGCCCTGCTTTCATGACCACCACCGGTTTGCGATACTGTTTGGCCAATCGCAATGCTTCAATAAATTTATCCGCATTCGACAAGCCTTCCAGGTACACCCCAATCACCTGAATTTCAGGATCAAGCACCATGTCAACCATGGCATCAGCCACGTTGATGTCGGCCTCATTGCCTGTGGTAACGCACAAGGGAATGCCAATACCCCGGTTTCTGGCTGAGCAGAATATATGCAGGGCAAAAGCGCCCGACTGGCTGGCAATGGCAATTGAACCTGGCAATGGCCAGTACAGTTCGAATGCTGAAGAGAAAGTTGAAAACAGGCCCTGACGGTCATCATAAAAGCCCAGGGTATTCGGACCCAGGATGCGGATATTGTGTTCCCTTGCCGTTTTAATAAGCGCTTCCTGCATTTGCTCGCCCTGCTCACCCACTTCGGCAAAACCGGCAGACAAAATAACAGCCAGGCGTGTACCACGTTTGCCTAAATCTTCCACCGCCTTGATCACCATGTTGCTTGCAACAGCAATAATGGCGATTTCGGGTGTTTCTGGCAGGCTATCCACATTGGGATAAGCCTTCAAGCCTTGTACGGTTTCCTGCTTGGGATTAACTGGGTAAATCCGCCCCTTATACTTACGCTGCAGCATATAGGAAATTGGTCTTCCACCAATGCGCAACGGGTCATTGGAAGCACCAATAATGGCAATTGAATCTGCCTCCCAGAGTTTTTTATTATTTTGTGCCTGTAAATTTGTTGTGATTTCGGGTTTACCCACTTGGATCTCCATTAATATTATTTATTCAATACATGCCTAGAAGAACTCTGGCAGTTTGACTTAATGTAGTCCAAAGCCCTGATTTTTAAAATATTTATAAATTTAAGGGCGTGTTCATAAAAATTGAATCCGGGATAATATTTTCCTTGAACGATAAGAAAAATATTATCCCGGTCTTAAAATAGCCCTTCAGGGATCTGATGATCCCTTGAAATGGAAGCGGAATTTAACAAGTCATGATTTTACCGGCCCCAGTTTAACTGCAGGCACCGCAACAGGTTTCCATTACCAGCTTGATGGGCAGGGAATCAAAACCACCAGCCGGATATATGGCATGCACCG
>CAZPNE010000190.1:0-2464 GCA_964588255.1 uncultured Advenella sp.
CTGAAATAAGCTTTGTTCTCTTGCAAAAACAGCCCTTTTAAAGGGCTGTTTTTATATCTGTCGCGTTAACGGCACATTTATTAATAATTAATAAAAATAGTAGCTAACAATAAAAATTTAAATATAATTAATTTTATCTATCTTCACAATTTAAATTTCCCACTTTACTTAAATAATAAGAATGATTATCATTTACATCATGAATTCAACCTGGAGAATAAAATGATCATCATCGAAAAAATAAGCCAGACCTTGCTTCACATGAGTGTCGCTTTCACCGTTGCCTTTGTTTTTACAGGTTCTGTCTCTGTGGGCGGACTGGCGGCCCTGGTGGAACCCGTTTGCAATGTACTGTTGCTACCCTTGCATGATCGGGCCTGGAAAAAAATCCGCATGCGCCTGGCCAAAAGCGAGTCAAACACTATCCTGGCCAGCTGACACCTGGTTTTTCAAGCCTGACCTGGCCTGGAGGGACAAGGGAAATGGCCTGTGCAAACCCCTGCACTAGATAGCCACCATGGACAAAAAATTATCCATAAGTCGGCCACGATAACGCTGCTTATGATAAATAATGGACAATTTCCTGTCCAGGTTTAAAAAAGGCGTATCAAGCCGCGCCAAGCGACCGGATTCTATTGCATAAGTTACCGCGACTTTGGGCAAAAATGCGATACCCAATCCAGCAATAACAGCTTGTTTAATGGCCTCAACCTGCCCAAGCTCCATCACAATGTGTCCTTTCGGCAAACGACTCAGTTCCCGCTCACACAACAGCCGGGTTGCAGAACCCTGCTCACGCAAAATCCAGCGTTGATTCTCAAAATCGCTTTCCTGCAAGTGTTTGTTCAAGGCCAGGGGATGATCCGGTCTGGCGCATATTTGCAACTGATCATTACGCCAGGCAATCGCCTCTATGTCTGTATTGATCACCTCCCCCTCTATACAGGCGACATCAAGCGAATGCTCCAGAATTCCCTTGACGATTTCATCGCTATTGGCAACCTGCAGATGCACCGTGACCGCTTCATGCTGATTGACAAAACTACCCAGCAAATCACCCACCAGATAATTACCCACCGTATTACTGGCACCCACCCGGAAATTTCCCCGCAAGGTATCCTGGGCGTCACTGGCCCGTTGCTCCAGTTCACGCATGCGCTCCAGGATTTCCTGGGCCAATGGGAGCAAATCCTTACCCTTCTCATTCAGGAAAAGCCGCCCCTTGTCACGATCAAACAGAGAGGAACCCAGTTGTTTTTCAAGCTCAGCCAAGGCCATACTGGCTGCCGGCTGGGTTAAATGCAACACGCTGGCGGCGGCCTTGACACTGCCTTGCAGGGTAATGGCCACAAAAACTTCCAGCTGTTTGGGACTGAATGAAATCATATAAGAAATCCTTATTATATTTATAAATTATATTATATTTATTTATATTTAACAAAGGTTTAATATACCTATAATTCATAAACATATAAATATTGATTATGTCAGCCTATTACCCTGCCAGCACTGTTAACCCTCCCGTCACTTCCCCCCCCCATCAGGGCCTGTTCAGAAAAAGAAACAGCCTGATTCCCGGACTCCTGCTTACTTTAGGTCTTGCCATGATTGCCTGGTTTGCCGGCAAACAGTTCCCGGTTATTGGTGGACCGGTTTTTGGCATTGTCTTGGGTATTATTTACAGCAATGCCCTGGGCGTCAGAACCGTCTTGCAGCCCGGCATTGTATTTTCAAGCAAAAAAATCCTGCAATGGTCTGTGATTTTACTGGGGTTTGGCCTTAGCTTTGGACAGATTGTCAGCACGGGCGGCGAATCTCTGGCCGTTACCTTCGTGACGGTTTCGGTGGCTTTCATCAGTGCCTTGTTACTGGGAAAAATACTGGGCATCCATGGTAAATTACGCACCCTGATCGGGGTTGGCACCGCGATTTGTGGTGGCTCGGCCATTGCGGCCGTCACCCCTATCATCAAGCCTGAAGACCATGAGACCGCATATGCCATCTCAACCATTTTTCTTTTCAATATCATCGCTGTTTTGCTTTTCCCTGCACTGGGACATATGTTGCAACTGAGCGATTACGGCTTTGGCTTGTGGGCGGGCGCCGCCATTAATGACACTTCCTCGGTAGTTGCCGCAGGCTACGCGTACAGCCAGCAGGCTGGCGACTACGCCACGATCGTCAAGCTAACCAGGGCCACACTGATTATCCCCATTTGCCTGTTCCTGGTTTTTCTTGAGGTCTGGCGCCAGAAAAAAAATGACCTGCCTGACGTGACACTGGCCCAAATATTTCCCTGGTTTATCCTTTGGTTTTTGGTGGCCTCAGGCGTACGCAGTACCGGCCTGCTGCCAGAAGCCCTCTTGCCCTGGCTGTCTGGCGCTGCCAAATTCATGATCATTATGGCCTTGAGTGCGATTGGCCTGTCCACCAACCTGCGCAAAATCGTCAGCACCGGCATACG
>CAZPNE010000191.1:0-2464 GCA_964588255.1 uncultured Advenella sp.
TCGCGTCTGCCACGGCCACGGCTGGCACTGCTGATCTTGCGTTCGGGCATGAATTTATGGGCAATAAAACTGATTAAAAACCCACCCACGGCACCTAACAAAGCAAAACCGAAGCTGCCGGTGACACCCAAAATAACCACCCCGGCAATAACGGCCGCCAGAATCGCCGGCCACATGGAAATAAAAAACACCAGGAAAATGAAAAACGGCCAATCACCTTCCTCAAAATCGGAGGACTGCTGCCAATCATTGACCGGCTCAGGCAATTCTTCAGTTTCAATTAGCTCAACCAGTGCATCAACACCGGCCTGTACCCCACCGGCATAGTCGTCCATCTTGAAATGCGGCGCCACATGATCATTGATAATCCGCGAAGCAAGCACATCGGGCACGGCACCTTCAAGGCCATAGCCCACTTCCAGCCGCATGCGGCGGTCATCCTTGGCAATCAGAAACAGAATGCCGTCATCCACCTTGGTCCGGCCCACTTTCCATTCATCAAATACCCGGCGCGAGTAGGTTTCAACCGTATCGGGTCCAACCGTTGGCACCATCAATACAAACACCTGGGACCCCTTGCTTTGTTCAAGGGCTTCCAGTTTTTTTTCAATTTCCGCCTGTTGTTCAGCAGAAAAGGTACCGGTAAGATCGGTTATTCGCGCCTGCAGGTTAGGGACAGGCACCAGTTCCTGGGCACTGGCCTGCAACCCGACCAATGCAAGCACTATAAATAGCAATGACAGGAAATAACGTGTCATGGCAGGAGAACGGGAAAGCGAAGTGCTCATCACTGTGCCGTTGCAGGCTGGTTCACACGGGGTGAAATATCAAATTTCACATCTGGCGCACGCATGATTTCCGCCTGGTTGTCTACCCCGAAATTGGGTTTGACATCATAGCCAAAGATTTTGGCGGTAATCAGGGTGGGGAACGTACGAATAAGCGTATTGTAGCCTTGCACTTCCTTGATATAGCGTCCACGTGCAGTGGCAATCCGGTTTTCGGTGCCTTCAAGCTGCACGTTAAGATCGCGGAACAAGGCATCCGCCTTGAGTTGCGGATAGTTTTCTGAAACGGCAATCAAACGGGACAGGGCCGAAGTAAGCTGCCCCTGGGCTGCCTGAAACTGGGCCAATTCTTCACCAGTGGGCAGTTTATCTGCCGACACCTGCACCGACCCTACCTTTGAGCGGGCATTGGTCACTTCAATCAGGACCTCACGCTCATTAATCATATAGGCATTAACACTGGATACCAGCTGCGGTACCAGGTCGGCACGGCGCTGGTACTGGTTAAGGGTCTCGGACCAGGAAGCCTTGACGCCTTCATCCAGCGTCTGGATCTCGTTATAGCCACATCCGGACAAAACCGTTGACAGCAAAAAAACACTAATGAGGGATAAAAATCGTTTCATGACTTCTCTTTCAAACTTGGATAGACAGGGTCAGGACAGAACAAGTCTGTTCAGGGGATTATATCCTGCCAATACAGTAAACCGTTGTAAAAAAACGGCGTAACGATGGCAATCATGGTTAATTATTCAAAAAACACAAGCGCGGGCCAGAATCATCACTTTATTACCCGATGAACCATGAATACTCATCATCGGTTTGCCTGAAAGCGAACCGCCCCCACATCCGGCCAGCATCAATTTTTTATCTAACCGGATTTTAACCGGCAACTGCGCTACAATTTTGTCTGTCTTTGTATCCATCCATCAGCTTTTCGCCTGAATACAAATTAACATCGCTGGCACCTCAAATTTTAACCAAAGTTTGCCCCCTGTCTGGCGACATTAATAAATTATTTCACCGTTTCTGGCTCACACGTTAACCATGTCACTTTCCGTCTGGCTTACCCTTTTTGCCGCTTCCTGGGCTATTTCCATTTCTCCGGGGCCTGGTGCCGTGGCGTCCATGTCATCGGGGTTGCGCTTTGGCTTCAAACGGGGTTACTGGAATGCCATTGGCCTGGCTATTGGCCTGGCCATCCAGTTTGTGATTAGCGTGATTGGTGTTGGCGCCCTGCTGGCCACCTCTGAAACGGCGTTTAATATCGTTAAATGGGTGGGGGTGCTTTATCTTATTTACCTGGGTTATAAACAGTACCGTTCGCCAGTGGCCATGATCCGGCTTGAACAGGATGCTGTGCCAAACACACCGGCTCACAAACTGGTTATGCAGGGTATCCTGGTAAATATCATGAACCCCAAAGGGGCCATTTTCCTGCTGGCGGTCATTCCGCAATTTCTTGACCTGTCCAAACCGCTGCTTATCCAGTATGTGTTAATTGCCACGACCCTGTGCACCGTAGACCTGGCCGTGATGGCCGTTTATACTGGCCTGGCTGCCAAGGTCATGCACCTCATGCGCAACCCGCATCATGCGGCCAGAATGAATAAATTCTTTGGGATTTTATTCATTCTGGCTGCCCTGTTTATGGCTGGCATGGGGCAGAAACTGGC
>CAZPNE010000192.1:0-2420 GCA_964588255.1 uncultured Advenella sp.
GTGACGAAATATCGCCGCTGGTGAATAGCCTCAAGGGTGCGTCCAGTCGGCGGCTGCGTAGCGAGCGGCCCGACATTAAAGGGCGGTATTGGAAAAACATGCTTTGGTCGCCTTCCTACTTCGCCGCGTCTTGCGCCGGAGCACCTATCGGCATCGTTCGCCAGTACATCGAACAGCAGCAGACACCACACTAGCCAACAAAGGACGCCGATGGCGTCCGCGCTATCCTTCCCCGAGCAAGTTCGGCGGCTTCGCCTCAAGGTTGCTGCGCAACCAAATCACTTGGACGAGGTTTGCCGCGCATTCCGATCAGGCGGATTTTTCAATAAAGGTACTGATCACACGCAGTTTCTGGGCAAAATCTTCTAAATTTGCCTGAATCCGGTATAGCGGGCCGGCAATTGAAATGGCGTAATGGCTGCCTGAAAGTTCAACGGGCCAGGCCAGTGCGCCTACATCGGGCATGGATTCGCCAAAGTTGGCAAACCATCCTCTTTCAAGCGAGGTCTCAATATCTTGTAAAAAGGCAGCTTTAACTGAGAGGGTTTTTTTATTGAAAGCATGGAAAGGGATGCTGTTCAATATGTCATCTTTATCATCGTCGTTCAGGGTGGAAAACAGGGCCTTGCCCAAAGAGTTGGCATTGATTTCCTTTTGTTCTCCGGCGATAGCCACGTAATGAATAGGATTGAGAGAGGGCAATACTTCCAGATAAAGTACTTTGTGATTGGTATTCAGCTTACCAATCACAACCGTTTCATTGGTAATGTTGCGAAGTTCCTCCAGGCTGGGGTAAATGCGTTCCAGTACTGGGTCGGCGGCGGATATTTTCTGGGCCATCGCCAGCATGCGTCCGGTGGGGTAGTAACCTGAGCGTCGATTGGTTTCGTAAAGATAGCCTAGGCTTACCAGCGTCCTGATGAGGGCAAGGCAGCTGGACATGGGGGCGTTTAACAGTTTGGCCAATTCAGATAGCGCCAGGGGGCGGCACTCCTTGGCATAAATTTCAATAATTTCAATTACCCGCAGAGCCGTTTTGACATTGGTTTCTTTGGGCGCTTTGCTTGGGGTGGGTTTGTTTGTCATGGTTGGCGGGTAATAGTTTAAATACGTAAGGCAAATTATAGGGGCTGAGTAGCCATTTGCAAAATGGTCCTGTTTGTCCATGATGTTTTTGGCTATTTCGGTTTTTGCGAATTGTTGATCCGTGCGGGTGGTAGCAAACTATGCCTGTTGCTATTTACAAGGAGAACCCCATGAAAAAAGCCCGTTTCAGGCAGCGCGGACAAGGTATGACCGAATATATTATTATCGTTGCCCTGGTGGCCATTTCAGCGATTGCGGTGTACCAATTGTTTGGTCAGGTCATTCGTTCACAAACCGCGGCCATGGCCAGCGAACTTGCCGGTGAAGACGGTACCGAATATTCGGCCTCGGCACAAAATGCCGCACAGGCTGCTTCAGCACAAACCACGGCCAAATCCTTGAAAAGTTTTACTGGCAACGCAGGTTCGGGTGGCCAATAATGGCAATGCTCCCCAGTCACGCAGCAAGGCAATTACATATGCAGTCAGGCCAGGCACTGGTGCTGGGGATACTGCTGCTGGGGGTGATTGGTATTGCCATAAACGCGCTATTTAGCACTAGCAGGCTCATTGGTGTCAAGGCGCGTCAGCTTAATACGGTCGATGCCGCCGCATATTCAGGCGCACTCATTCAGGCCCGTGCCCTGAACATGCAGGCTTACATCAATATTGCCCAAACCGGTCATCAAATGGCCATGGCACATTTGGTTACCCTGGGGTCCTGGGCAAAATTCAGTGCCACGCAGGGTCAGCAGGCCAGTGCCGGAAACCCGCCCGCCTATTTAATCGGCATGATGTTTGGCAGCGGGCATATGCAGGCGTATCAGTCTGCCCGCAAGGCCAGGGCCATTGCCACCATTGCCAATCCGGGCAATGAGTTGTTCCAGGCTTTTGAAGCGCACGACAGGGCAGTACACAAAGTGTTGCAGGCGGCAAGTCTGGCGATTGATAAGTCACTTGAGTCCGCGCGTAACCGGGCCATCGAAAAGGTGATTCTGGCCAATTATCCAGAACCCCATATTCGTGAGAACCTGTCCTGGGAAGTCCGGCATGACAATTTGCAAGGGTTTTCAGCCGTCTTTGAACCCTCTGGCAATTACCGCTCATTAATCGGGCAGGTGGCCGATGTGTATCGTTTTCTGGATGAACGTAATCAGGTTCGCAAAAATGCATGGATGGTGAATGAGAATTGCCCCTGGAAGCGTCATGAGCTAAGACGTAAGGGGAAAACCGTGCTGGATGAAAAAGGAAATTGGCAGTCTATCGATACGGAGTCTTACCATGCCTTGCGTTCGAATCGCTGGATTGGCTGTTATTTCAGGGAGTATCCCATGG
>CAZPNE010000193.1:0-2418 GCA_964588255.1 uncultured Advenella sp.
ACTACCTGATCTCCAAAGGTGTACCTGCAGATCAGATCATCGCTTCCGGTAAAGGCGAAAGCAACCCGATTGCCTCTAACGCAACTCGTGAAGGCCGTGCTCAAAACCGTCGCGTAGAAATCGAAATCGTCGGTTCACGCAAGGCATAACAGGCAATTTATTTTTGTCTGCAGTAAAAAGCCCCCACTTGGGGGCTTTTTACTGCCTGCCTTCAGAACAGTTTTTCCGGGCCTATGATAAACTTGAACTCTTACTATTTAACCCCGATTATTTTCAGGTTTCAAGAACAAGGCCCTATGAATACGCCCGCCCCCACTTCCGCACCCATCAATGCAGATCCTTCCGAATTGGAGAAATTCAGCGCACTGGCTTCCAAATGGTGGGATCCCACCAGCGAATTCAAACCATTGCATGCCATTAATCCACTCAGGCTTGGTTGGATTCAATCCCTGGCAGGCCCTCTGGCTGAAAAAACCATTCTTGACGTAGGCTGTGGCGGCGGCATACTATCAGAAAGTATGGCGGCAACCGGCGCCAAAGTTACCGGCATAGATCTTGCCCAAAAGTCACTGACTGTTGCAAAGTTGCACGGACTTGAATCAGGTATAAAAGTAGAATACCTTAAAGTGGCGGTTGAACAAATCGCCCAAGAGTGCGCGGCGCAATACGATGTGGTCACCTGCATGGAAATGCTAGAACATGTACCCGATCCGGCATCTATCGTCAATGCCTGTGCAAAATTGGTTAAACCCGGCGGTTGGGTCTTTTTTTCCACGCTTAATCGAAACATGAAATCGTTCATGTATGCCATTTTAGGAGCCGAGTACATTATGAACCTGCTTCCCAAAGGAACGCATAACTATGGCAGCTTCATCAAGCCTAGTGAACTGGTATCATGTACCCGTCATGCAAAACTTGATTTAATCGACATGAAAGGACTGGAGTACAATCCTTTAACTGAGAAATATAAACTCAGTAGTGATACTTCAGTTAATTATTTAATAGCGACCCGTAAATGCGAAGAATAGTTTTCTTTGATTTTGATGGCACTTTGGTTGACAGTGCTCCAGATCTTGCGCATGCAGCCAATTTACAACGTATTCGCAGAGGCCTGCCTGCCCTTGAATATGACGTCTTAAGGCCTTATGCCTCACAAGGCGCCAGAGGATTACTTGGAGCTGCCCTAAACCTGCAGCCTGATCACACTGAATACGAAGTGGTACGCCAGCAGTTTTTACAAGACTACAGAAACTGCATGACGACCCACAGTCGCCTGTTTAACGGAGTTAATGAGCTTCTGGACAAAATTGACCAGAACAATATGGGCTGGGGCATTGTTACCAACAAGGCTGAAGACCTGTCCTTTCCCATGTTTGACCATTTCCAGCTAACCGCCCGCAGTGCCGCCAATGTCTGCGGAGACACAACCCCCTACGCCAAACCGCATCCCGCCCCCTTGCTTCATGCTGCCCGTCTTGCCAACAGTCTGCCCGAACGCTGCATTTATGTGGGTGATGATGAGCGTGACATCATCGCCGGAAAAGCAGCCAATATGGCTACCATTGCTGTTTCCTACGGATATTGCAACAATAAAGACAACGTCCATGAATGGCAGGCCGACCTTACCGTCAACAACGTTGAGGAACTTTGGGATGCCATCGCTCTCCTGATTAAAAAAAATGGGCTTGAAAATGATTAATTCCAGGCAATTCACATCCTTGAAACTATTACTGGCATCTTCCGCATTGCTTTCCGGTTGCGTTATGAGTCATGGTCCAGGCAGCCTGAATATCGATCCTGATGGTAAACCCACATCCAGTTTTTTCGGTCGTACTGCACTATCCCCAAGCAATTGGGATGAAATAGCCAAATCCATTCAAGACTCGGATAAAGAGTCATTGGGCGTTGAGGTCAACCGTGTACACGATGGCAGTCTTAGGGTTATTTTGCCCGCCAACAGTTCATTCCGCTCAGGAAAAACAAACATCAACAGAAAAATGCTTCCAATCCTGAACAAAGTTGTTACAGAACTTAAGCAATCCCAAAACCTTCGCATCAAGGTAGTAGGACACACCGACTCGCGTGGCGATGAAGTAAACAATCAGGCCCTGTCAGTGCAAAGAGCTTCGGCAGTTGCCCATTACTTAATCAAAAAAGGGGTTAAAAGCGTCCGGATTGATATAGAAGGCAGGGGCGCAATAGACCCGTTAATGAGCAATGACACCACCTACGGTAGAGCCGTAAACCGCCGTATTGAGTTGTATTTGTACGAGTTAAGATAAGCAATCAGGTACAGGGGAGATTCCTCTGCTATTTTATTGAAAACAACAAAAAGAATAAAAACCGGGAAATAAAAAAGGGAGCCGAAGCTCCCTTTTAATCCGTTCTGTTGCCAAGTGGATCAGGCTCCTAGCGGCC
>CAZPNE010000194.1:0-2398 GCA_964588255.1 uncultured Advenella sp.
CCGATACAAAACCGCTTTCGCTTTGAATCAACAGGTCATAGGCTTTTTTCTTCTCATAAGGGCCACCCTCACCATAGCCGGAAATATCACACACAATCAATCGGGGATATTTTTCATGCAGGGCCTCAAACGACAAACCCAAACGGGCAGCCGCACCTGGAGCCAGGTTTTGCACCAGCACATCCACCTGAGGCAACAGTTTTTCCAACACATCACCAGCCGCCTCATTTTTAAGATCCAGCGTCAGACTTTCCTTGGAACGGTTGGTCCAGACAAAATGAGACGCCATGCCCTTAACGCGCTCATCATAATTACGGGCAAAGTCTCCCACACCCGGACGCTCCACCTTGATTACGCGTGCGCCCAGATCCGCCAGCTGACGTGAACAAAACGGTGCCGCAATGGCGTGCTCAAGACTTAATACGGTGATACCTTCAAGCGGTCTAACACTCATTTGATTCATTCCTTAAATAATTTTATTTATTTGAAAAGCACTTCGCCAAGCTGGGCAACCGAGCCATCCTGCTGGGCCCATACCGCTGCCTTGCCCTCTTCTTTAATCGTCCCTTCGACCCTGAACGGCAAGGGACTGATCAATGGACGTGCACCACGATAAGAAAAACCGGTCACTGTTTTATCCGGGTTGGCATCGGTAAATGCCCGTAACACACAGGTGGCAATCAAGGGACCATGCACCACCAGACCGGGATACCCCTCAACCTCGGTCACATAGGGGTAGTCATAATGAATACGATGGCCATTGAAAGTAACCGCCGAATACCTGAACAGCATGGTGCTGGTCGGCACGATCTGGCTGGACCACTGGGCCGCTTCGGCTTCAGGCGTGCCTGACAGTTTTGGAGGGCTGGGCTCGCGGTAAACGATATCCTGCTCTTCGGAAATGCATAATTCATTGTTCTGGGTGTAGTCGTGCTTGACTGTGACAAACAACAGCTTGCCGGTTGAACCGCTTTTTTCTTTAATTGCCGTAATCGTGGACGTCCGGGTTGCGTCCTGACCCACCACCAGTGGCTTGATGAATTGAACCCGGCCACCGGCCCACATACGGTTGCGATTGTCAGCAGGAGGCAAAAAACCACCCCGTTGCGGATGCCCGTCAGTGCCCAGTTCATCCAAGGGTAATGGGTCCACGAACAGCGCCCACTGCCATAAATGTGGCAAAGGCTGGCCATTTTCGGGAACCGGCGCATTCAGGCTAAGGGCAATTTTCTTGACATGGGCCGGGTTGATAAACTCGCCATAACTTTCCTGACGGCCCAGCCAATCATTCAAATTCACACCATTCTGTTCATTACTCATTTCAGTCTCACAATTACACTTTTAAATATCAGTAATCATCAAGCATGCCCCAGAAACAGGCAAATGTGAATTCTTAAAACCGAAAAGGGGGCTTTTCAGAAAGATAAGGCCGCTAACAACTAACCGGTGACTTGATCTGTCTTTTTCTCTTCCTGCTCAACGTCTTCGCGCATCAGCTGCACCAGATCCTGGGCAAAGGGCGGCAGTTTGTCAAGATTGCGCACACAAACATGCAATTGGCGAAAAGCCCAGGCATCGGTTAAATGAATGATTTTGACCGGCATGGTCACCGCGTAACGAAACGCTGCAGTTTCGGGAATCACACCAATCCCCACCTGCGCCGCCACCATCCGGCAGACCGCTTCGAAGCCACCCACCTCCACCCGGAACTTCAAGGGCACACCCAGCATATCGGCAGCATTGCGCAAAAACGCATGAATGGCACTCCACTCCGACAAACCGACATAGTCGTATGACAGGGTATCGGCAAAAGCGATCCGATCAACCTTAGCCAGCGGATGGTTCTGATGCGTCACCAGAACCAGATTATCGGAACGGTAAGGCATAAAGGTCAGGCCATCGGCCACCGTGTTTTCAGAAGGCTCCACGCCGGCCACCACCCCCACATCGGCCGTGCCTTCGGCCACCGCCTGGACGATCCGGTAACTTAGCCGCTCGCGCAATTCGATACTGACATCAGGATGACGGGCCAGGTATTTACCCAGAATGGCCGGCATGAACTCATTCATGGCCGTGGTATTGGCATACACCCTTACCTTGCCCTTGATCCCTTGGGCAAACTCACTGATATCGCCCCGCAGGTGTTCGAGCTGGCGTAAGACAATATGTGCATGACGCACGAAAGCCTCACCAGAAGGCGTTAGCGTAACCCCCTGGCTATTCCGGTAAAGCAATGCGGTACCCAGACTGTTTTCCAGATTCTTGATCCGGTTACTGGCGGCCGGCAATGACAGAAAAGAACGCTCCGCCCCCTTTGTCAGGCTATTAACCTCACTGATATTAACCATCAACTGCATATCCGTCAGGTCAAAATGCATTGCCATTTTTCAGCTCCTTA
>CAZPNE010000195.1:0-2385 GCA_964588255.1 uncultured Advenella sp.
TTCGTGCCGTTTGAATTCAAACAGGACGACAAGTATGTCGGTTTCGATATTGACTTGTGGGATGCCATCGCTAAAGAACTGAATCTGAAATATCGTCTGCAACCCATGGATTTCAACGGTATCATTCCGGGCCTGCAAACTAAAAATATCGATGCGGCGCTGGCTGGCATCACCATCAAGGACGAGCGCAAGAAAGTTATCGACTTTTCCGATCCTTACTATGAAAGCGGCCTGGCCATCCTGACTTCTGTTAAAAATGAAAACATTAAAACCGCGGCAGACCTGGCCGGTAAAGACGTGGCGGTTAAAACCGGTACGGCAACCGTGGATTTCCTGAAAAAAGAAGTACCCGAAGCCAAACTGAAACTCTTCCCGAACATTGACAACGCCTTCCTTGACCTGGCGACTGGCCGGGTGGATGCAGTGGTGCACGATACGCCTAACGTCCAGTACTATGCCAACACGGCTGGCAAGGGCAAGGTCGTGGTCACGGGCGCATTGCAAAGTGGTGATTTCTACGGTATTGCTTTCCCTAAAGGCAGTGATCTGGTGGAAAAAGTCAATGCGGCACTGAAAACCCTGAAAGACAGTGGCGAGTACGACAAAATCTATACCAAATGGTTTGGTAGCGAAGTCAAGTAATCAAGCAGGCGCCTGAAGCGTTTATAGGGCAATATGAAACGGTGATTGCTGTCCTGTATGGGCAATCACCGTTTTTAATTTGTATATTGCCGTTTTGCAAATAAAAAGGAAGGCTTATGGACTTTGATTTGTCGGTTGTTTGGGATGCTTTGCCCAGTCTCTGGAAAGGCACGCTGGTGACAATCCAAATTACTTTTTGGGGCTTGTTTGGCGGTGCCTTGCTGGGCGCGCTGGCGGGGGTTATACGTTCTTATGTGCCGGGTTGGTTTTCGGTAGACTTCATTCGCCAACGCCCGCTGAGCGGTATTTTGTTGCCGCTGGTTTCCATGATTGCGCAAGGCTATATCCTGATTGTCCGGGGTACCCCCATTGTGGTGCAGGTGATGTTTATTTACTTTGCCTTGCCATTAATGGTGGATGTGCGGGTTGATGGCATGAGTGCAGCGATTGCGACACTTATTATCAACTCAGGGGCCTACATTGCGGAAATCGTGCGGGGTGCCTTGCAGTCCGTGCCTAAAGGCCTGTTCGAGGCCGGTCAGTCCATGGGCTTGCCCTTTCATAAGATCCTGCTGCGCATTATCGGGCCGATTGCTTTCCGGCGCATGATTCCTGCCCTGGGCAACCAGTGCATTATCAGCCTGAAAGATTCTTCCCTGTTTATCGTGATCGGGGTTGCCGAGTTGACCCGCCAGGGCCAGGAAATCATGGCCAGCAACTTCAGGGCCGTTGAAATCTGGGGGGCGGTCGCGGTCATTTATCTCATTCTGACAGGGCTGATTGCGCTTATCCTGAAAACAATGGAACATAGGATGCGTATTATATGAGTATGGTTACCTTTGAAAATGTGGTCAAGAAATTTGGCCACAATACAATTCTCAATGACATTAGCCTGACTATTGAAAAGGGTGAAGTCGTGGTGGTGGTTGGCCCTTCGGGTTCGGGCAAATCCACTTTCCTGCGTTGTATCAATGCCCTGGAAACCATTCAGGGTGGCGATATCCGGGTAGGCAAGCTAAGCGTGCGCGGCAAACCGGCCGAAGTGCGTGAATTGCGTCGGGAAGCGGGTATGGTGTTTCAGCAGTTCAACCTGTTTCCACAATTAACCGCGCTGGACAATGTCATGTTTGGCCCCATTCATGCCCGCGGCATACCTAAAAAACAGGCTCGCAGTCAAGCCATTGCCCTGCTTGAAAAAGTCGGCTTGGCCGAGCGTATGGATCATTACCCTGGTGAACTGTCGGGCGGACAACAGCAACGCGTGGCCATTGCCCGGGCGCTGGCGGTCAATCCTTTGCTAATGCTGTTTGATGAGCCCACCTCGGCCCTTGACCCCGAATTGCGCCATGAAGTGCTTAAGGTCATGAAAGATCTTGCCGAAGAGGGCATGACCATGATTGTGGTCACTCATGAAATGGACTTTGCCCGCAAGGTGGGAAGCCGCTTAATTTTTATTGATCAGGGTAAAATTGCTCATGATGGACCTCCATCTGAATTATTATCTAATCCTCCAAGTCAGCGTTTAAAAGACTTTTTACAACACGTCGTATAAGTTAGTTTTAGGAATCAGTATGCCTCAGTATCGATCAAAAACCTCTACCCACGGCCGGAATATGGCTGGTGCCCGTGCCTTGTGGCGTGCCACAGGAATGAAAGACGGCGATTTCGGCAAACCTATTATTGCCGTAGTCAACTCGTTTACCCAGTTTGTGCCAGGGCATGTGCACCTGAAAGATATGGGGC
>CAZPNE010000196.1:0-2368 GCA_964588255.1 uncultured Advenella sp.
GTTGCGGGCCAGGTCAATCAGCATGACATGTTCGGCAATTTCCTTGGGATCGGCCTTCAGTTCTTCGGCCAGCGCGGCATCTTCCGAAGGCGTTTCACCACGCTTGCGGGTACCTGCCAGCGGACGGATGGTAATAGAGGACTGTTCCTGTTTGTTTTCATCAAGGAAAACTTCCTGGCGTACCAGGGTTTCAGGTGAGGAGCCCACTACGTGGAAGTCGCCGAAGTTCCAGAAGTACATGTACGGGGAGGGATTCAGTGAGCGCAGGGCACGGTACAGGGACAGGGGTGAATCGCGAAATGGCTTGGCGATAACCTGGCCTACCTGGACCTGCATCAAATCGCCGGCAGCAATATGTTCTTTGGCTTTGAGGACGGCATCGATATAGTCTTGCTTTTTGAAGTCACGGATTTCTTCGGTGACCATGCTGGGCAGGCTGTAGGGGATTTCAACCGGTTTACGCAGCATGGTGCGCAGTTTCAGAAGACGTTTTTGGGCTTTGCTGTAACTTTCGGGTACGGCAGGATCGGCATAAATCATCAGGTAGGTGCGGCCGATCACGTTGTCGACAATGACCAGCTCATCAACCTGCATCAGCATGATGTCGGGAATGCCGTCTTCCTGGCCATGCGGGAAGGGTTTGACGGCAGGGCCAAGGCTGGGTTCTATGTTGCGTACGGTGTCGTAGCCGAAATAACCGGCAAGGCCACCGGCAAAACGGGGAATGCCTGGGCGGGTTGCCACTTTGAAACGCTGTTGGAAAGTCTTGATGAACTCAAGCGGATCTCCTTCATGGGATTCAACCACCTGGCCATCGGTAATGACCTCGGTGTGTTGTCCGCTTGCCTTGATGACGGTTTTGGCTGGCAGGCCAATAAACGAATAGCGGCCAAACTGTTCACCGCCCACGACGGATTCCAGCAGGCAGGTCATGCGTCCGGACTCCTTGCTGGTATGGGCCAGTTTAAGGTAAATGCCCAGGGTGGTATCCAGGTCTGCGTAGGTTTCCTTGACGATCGGAATGCGGTTGTAGCCTTGTGCTGCTAATGCGTTAAATTCAATTTCAGTCATCATAGTGGTCTCATTTTTTTCAATTAGACCGGGTAGAAATAAAAAAACCCGGCCTAGCCATACAGGTTACCGGGAATTTTATTTACTGCTTGATTGACGTTAAGGATGCGTGGACGCGCCTTTTTAGTTGAAAATCCCGGAATGCATACGCCACCAGCGCCAATAATTGGCGCAATAAGAAGAAGCGAATGCATTAAAAGGCGTTTTCATGGGCGTTGCTATTTTCCTGAATCTATCACTGATTTGCCAGCCATTGGGCTGCGCTAGTCATGGAATCAATAATAGCATTTACTTTAAGGGTTTGTACACTGTTTCCTTCGTTATATCCGTAAGGCAGAATCAGAACAGGCATGCCGGCAGCTTGTGCCGCCTGTACATCGTTAATGGAATCGCCAATGAATAAGCTATTTTCAGGTGGGTAACCCAGTTTTTCGCAGGCATATAATAGCGGTTCGGGGTGTGGTTTTTTTCTTGTGCAGGTGTCACCGGATACAACCGCGTCAAAAAAACCGATCAGGCCGGTTTGGGTTAACAGGGGTAGGGTGAACGCTTCGGCCTTGTTGGTAACCACGGCCAGTTTAAGGCCTTGCGCCTTCATGGATTTCAGGCCGTCGATGACACCGGGGTAGACCGTACTGGCATCACCGTTAACTAGATGGTAATGCCGGACGAAAATTTCCCTGGCCTGATTGAACACATCGGGAGGAAGTTCCTTGTTGTCAAGACTGGCATTGATGGTGCGAATGATCAGGTTGTCGATGCCTTTGCCAACAAAGCTGGCAATGACATCTTGCCCCAATGCATGCATGCCCAGCTCGATGCGCATGGCATTGGCGGCATGCGCAAGGTCGGGGATGCTGTCTACCAGGGTTCCGTCAAGATCGATAAGAACGGCGTTGATGGTCATGGTCTGCCTTTATCTTGAAGTAACAGCCGCAGCTTCGCCTTTGGCGATTTCACGACGCATTTCAGCGATGATGGCGGCATAGTCTTTCTGGCCGAAAATGGCTGAGCCGGCCACAAAGGTATCAGCACCGGCAGCACGGATCTGGGCGATATTGTCGGTTTTCACACCACCGTCAACTTCGAGTAGAATGGCTTGGCCACCGGTGTTTTGCCACTGGTCGATGCGTGTTCTGGCCTGGCGCAGTTTGTCCAGGGTATTGGGAATGAATTTTTGTCCGCCAAAACCCGGGTTGACTGACATAAGCAGGATCACATCAAGTTTATCCATGACATGGTCCATGAAGCCAAGCGGGGTGCCGGGGTTGAAAACCAGGCCTGCCTTGCAGCCATG
>CAZPNE010000197.1:0-2358 GCA_964588255.1 uncultured Advenella sp.
CCTTTTTGGGCGGCTTCGGAAAACAGGATGCCATTGTTGGCAATAATGCCTACCGGCATGCCATGGATATGGGCAAAGCCGGTGATCAGGGTGGTGCCAAAACGGGCCTTGAATTCATCAAATTCTGAACCATCGGTAATGCGGGCAATCACTTCACGCACGTCGTAAGGCTTGCGGGTGTCCGCCGGAATAATGCCGTTGAGTTCTTGCGGATCGTAAACGGGCGGGTGGCTGGGAATGATATGCAGCTGCTGCGGTTTTTTACGGTTCAGGCGGGCTACGGCCTGGCGGGCCAGTTGCAAGGCGTGCATGTCGTTGTTGGCCAGGTGGTCGGCCACGCCCGATAAGCGGGTGTGTACATCGCCACCGCCCAGGTCTTCGGCCGTCACCACTTCACCGGTGGCGGCCTTTACCAATGGGGGGCCAGCCAGAAAGATGGTGCCCTGGTTCTTGACGATGATGGATTCATCGCTCATGGCAGGTACATAGGCGCCGCCAGCGGTGCATGAACCCATGACCACGGCAATTTGTGCAATGCCCAGTGATGACATGACGGCCTGGTTGTAGAAGATGCGGCCAAAGTGGTCACGGTCGGGGAAAACCTCGTCTTGACGGGGCAGGTTGGCGCCGCCTGAATCAACCAGATAAATGCAGGGCAGGTTGTTTTGCTGGGCAATTTCCTGCGCCCGCAGGTGTTTTTTTACCGTAATGGGGTAATAGGTGCCACCTTTTACGGTGGCATCGTTGCAGACAATCATGCATTCAACGCCATTTACCCGGCCTACACCGGTAATAATGCCGCCACCGGGGGCTTCGTTGTTGTACAGATTGTGGCCGGCCAGTGGTGACAGTTCCAGAAACGGGCTGCCCGGGTCTAGCAGGCGTTCTACGCGTTCCCGAGGCAGCAGTTTGCCACGCGCAACATGTTTGGCGCGGGCGGCTTCAGTGCCGCCCAGTGCGGTGTTTTCCAGCTGTTGCTTCAGGTCATTAACCTGTTCTTGCATGAATTGTGCGTTATCAATAAAGGATTGTGCACGGGTATTGATTTTTGATGTGATAACTGGCATGTAGGTATGTCTCCTGTCCCTGCCTGGTTCACCTTCCCTGTGTTGGCAGGGAAGGTGTGGAGGTCTTGCAATATGCAAATAATTTTATGGTTAAAATTATTTATCTTATTTGATTATTTATTTAATAATTAAAGCAGCTCAATGGCAACGGCCACGGCTTCACCACCACCAATACATAGGGTGGCAATGCCGCGTTTGCCGCCGGTTTTGCGCAGTGCGCCAATCAGGGTGGTAATAATACGGGCACCTGATGCGCCAATGGGGTGACCCAGGGCGGTTGCGCCACCATGGATGTTAACCTTGGCGTGATCCAGGTTAAGGTCTTTCATGGCTGCCATGGTAACCACGGCAAAGGCTTCGTTAATTTCATACAGGTCTACTTCATCGGCCGTCCAGCCTACCTGTTTCAGAAGCTTTTCAATGGCGCCAACGGGGGCGGTGGTAAACCACTCGGGCTCATGCGAGAACTGGGCCTGGCCAACAATTTTAGCCAAGGGCTTGACACCCATTTCTTCTGCGGTAGAGCTGCGCATCATGACCATGGCAGCGGCACCGTCAGAAATTGACGACGAGTTGGCGGCGGTAACACTGCCGTCTTTCTTGAAGGCCGGGCGTAGGGTTGGGATTTTTTCAGGTTTGGCTTTGCCAGGGGCTTCATCGGTGCTGACAACGGTGTTACCGCGACGGCTTTCGATGGTGACCGGGGTGATTTCCCATTCGAAGCTGCCGTCTTCAATGGCCTGGTTGGCACGACGCAGGGATTCAATTGAAAACGCATCCTGTTCTTCACGGCTGAAGCTGTATTTATCGGCACATAGCTCGGCAAATACGCCCATGGCGGTACCGCGCTGGTAAGCGTCTTCCAGGCCGTCCAGGGCCATGTGGTCATAAACGGTAGAGTGACCATAGCGGTAGCCTTCACGGCCTTTAAGCAGCAGGTAAGGGGCATTGCTCATGCTTTCCTGGCCACCGGCAACCGCCACGTCAATAGAGCCGGCTGCCAGCATGTCGTGGGCAAACATGGCGGCTTTCATGCCTGATCCGCATACTTTATGCACGGTGGTGCAAGAAACGCTTTTGGGCAGACCGGCACCCAACGCTGCCTGGCGTGCAGGCGCCTGGCCCTGGCCAGCCTGCAGCACGTTACCCATAATGACTTCCTGAACAGCGTCAGGCTTGATGCCGGCGCGCTCAACCGCGCTTTTGATGGCGGCGGCGCCCAGCTGGTTGGCTGCCAATGGCGACAGGCTACCCATCATGCTGCCCATGGGGGTACGTGCAACGGAAACGA
>CAZPNE010000198.1:0-2353 GCA_964588255.1 uncultured Advenella sp.
CAATATAGGTGAAGTCTTTGTCAAGATTGATATTGGCTGATTTCTGGATATGCGGAGTGATGGTAGGGGTAGGGCTGGCAATAAAATACAGTGTGTAGCCATCAGGTTTGGCGCGAATGACGTTTTCTGCGGCAATCATGCCGCTGGCGCCGGTTTTGTTTTCAATAACGACTGATTGTTTGAGTTCATCAGACAGGAATTTGGCAAATGAACGGGCTGCGGTATCAACCGGGCCACCAGCAGCATAGCCAACCAGCAATTTTACAGGGCGATCTGGCCATTCAGCCGCGAAGGCGGACATTGAGGCGGACAGTGCGGTAAGAGTAGTAGCTGCCACTAATAATTTTTTGACTAACATTAGGTCTCCCATAGATACAATCTTAATACAAATGTATTAAGATGATTCTGAATTAACGCGTTTAAAATGCCCAAAGCCTTATTGAACTTTGGCGCCTGATTTTTCAACAGCCACTTTCCATTTCTGGATTTCGCTGCTGATATGTTGTTTGAATTCGTCCGGTGTGGAACCTGCGATTTCGTAGCCGTAGCTGTTAAGCTGTTTTTTGATTTCCGGATCATTGGCCGCATCAACAAATGCCTTATTCAGTTTCTGGACAATGGCATCGGGTGTTTTGGCTGGGGCAATAATTCCGTACCAGCCGTCAACCGTAAAGTCAGGAAGACCCGATTCGCTAACGGTAGGGACATCGGGTAAGACGCTTGAACGGTTCTTTCCGGTTACGGCCAGGCCTTTGAGCTTGCCACCTTTGACATGCGGCAGGGAAGTGGAAATACTGTCAAACATCAGTGAAACTTCTCCGCCCAGCAAAGCAACGACTGCCGGGCCGCTGCCCTTGTAAGGGATATGAATCATATCGGTATTGGTGGCTGCCTTGAACAATTCTGCGGCCAGGTGGCTGGTATTGCCATTGCCTGCCGAGGCAAAAGTGAGCGCCCCTGGATTCTTTTTGGCGTAATCGATGAGTTCACTGATGTTGTTGGCTGGCGTCTTGTGTGGGGCTGTGACCAGCATGGGCAAGGTGGCCAGCAGGGATACCGGTGCAAAATCCTGTTCGGTGTTGTAAGGTAATGATGCGTACATGCTTGGGTTAATGGCGTGCGCTGCCAGTACCATCAGGACGGTGTAACCATCAGGCTTTGATCTTGCCAATTGGGAAGTGGCAATACTGCCGCCAGCACCTGGCTTGTATTCAATCACAATGGGCTGGCCCAGGGCTTTTTGCATTTGTGCGGCAACCGGGCGCGCCAGCATGTCGGCACTGCCACCCGGCGGATAAGGAATGAGTAGGGTAATTGGCTGGGTAGGGAAGTTGTCTGTTTGCGCATTGGCAACCGTTAATCCGCCACAGAGCAATACCGTTCCCATGCCGGCCAGCAGTTTTGCAACTATTTTCTTTGATGCATTCATTTTATGTCTCCTCGTTATATTTTTGTCGGGACTGCTTGGTTATACGTAATAAGGTTGCTGGTTTTCATCCAGGACGATTTTTTTGGGCGGGGTGTCAGCGACCAGCGGGCCTTCGGTTTTTGCCTGTAGTTCCTCTAGGCTTAAACCGTCTACCATGGCATACACATGAAAGGTATTATTCTTGACTTCAATGACGGCCAAATCGGTATATACCCAGTCAACCACGCCAATGCCGGTAAGCGGATAGGTGCATCTATTAAGCAGTTTTGGTTGTCCGTCCCGGGTGGTGTGGTCTAGCATGACAATCACGTTTTTTGCGCCAACCGCCAGGTCCATGGCGCCGCCAATGGCTGCGATGGCATTGGGTGCATCGGTAATCCAGTTGGCCAGGTCTCCATTAACCGCCACCTGGAAACCGCCCAGAATGGAATAGTCCAGGTGACCGCCACGCATCATGGCAAAAGAGTTGGTGTGCTCGGTAATCGAGGCACCTTCCAGAAGCGTGATGGGCGTGCGGCTGGCATTGATAATGTCGTAATCAATTTCATGATCAATGGCCGTGCGACCCATCCCTAAAATGCCGTTCTCGCTATGAAGAATAATTTCCCTGTCTTCGGGAAGGTAGTCGGCAACCAGGGTGGGCATGCCAATACCCAGGTTAACATATGAGCCATCGGGCAAGGTTTGCGCAACGAGATTGGCAATCTGGGTTCGCTGCAAGGGTGTAAAACTAGGCATTGTTTGCTCCTGCCAGAACGATGGATTTGACAAAAATGCCCGGTGTCATGACATGCTCGGGATGCAGTTCACCCAGCGCCACAATCTTATCGACCTGGGCAATGGTGTTTTTGGCGGCTGTGCTCATGACGGGGTTGAAGTTGCGGGCGGCCCAGCGATAGGTCAGGTTCCCCCAGCGATCCCCCA
>CAZPNE010000199.1:0-2324 GCA_964588255.1 uncultured Advenella sp.
AGCAAACGAAAACCCCGGGTAGGCGGTGTCATGAAACGGGTGCTTTTACCTGCCTCATCAATAATTTCCCTGGCAGCGGTAACCCGTTCCCGGCTGTAATTTTCAAGCAATTTTTTACCGGCTAACCCATTCACGACAAAGGCCAAATGCCAGCCCAGCGATTGCCCGTCCTGAAAACCGGTATTGGCACCACGCACCCCAAAAATAGGCAGTAAATGGGCGGCATCACCGGCAAAAAGCACATTGCCGCAAACATAATCCGGCAAGGTCAGGGTACGGGCCGAATAGACTGAGCACCAATCCATCTCCCAGGTTTTACCGGCATGCCCGATCATGGCCAGTTGGGCATCTATACGGGCCTTGATGGACTCCGGTTTAAGTGCGTCTTCGGGATCTTCCCCTTCTGGCAATTGATAGTCTATGCGCCAAATGCCATGGGGTTCACGATGCATCAGGATTGTATTACCCGGGTTCCATTCCGGTGCAAAATAAGCCAGCCTTTCGGTTGGCAATGGCAAGTCAATTCTAATATCCGCAATCACAAACCGGCCCTCGTAAGAAGTAAACTCCATTTGCAGTCCCAATGCAGAGCGAATGGTTGAACGCCCCCCATCTGCCGCAACCAGCCATTGGGTTTCCAGGGTATACGTTCCTTCGGGCGTATCCACTTCCAGTTCTACATAACCGTCTTTCTGTTCAAGCTGAAGCACTTTATTGCCCCAGCGAAAATCAATCAATGGATTGGCCTGGCAGGCATCATGCAGGAATTCTTCCATATATTGCTGCTGCACATTGATTAAGGGATAGAAGCGGTCATTGGTATCGTAAGGAGCTTCCATCCGGAAAACACGCTGGCCACGATAAAAGGAATTGCCAAAACGCCAGGGCAAGCCAGCCTGCGTCATACGGTCGGCCACCCCGGCCTGTTGCAAAATTTCCATCGAACGCCGAGTAAAGGCCAATGCACGGCTGCCATGGGAAACCTGCTGCTCTGCCGTCAGGACCACACAGGACACGCCAAAACGCGCCAGCTCCAGTGCCGTTACCAGACCAGACGGGCCTGCCCCCACAATCACTACCTGCTTGCGTTCCTGTTCAGGATGCTGCGAAGCAAGCCAGGGTTGATAGACTTTATAGTCGTAATAAAGCGAAAACCGGGGTTCGGTTGATGGTGTATGCATAGTTGCTCCTCATAATATTTTCATAATAATATCAAATATTGATACTTTATCAATGAAATTAAGAAAATAATTATAACCATAAGCTTTACATGAACTTATCAAAGGTAGATTTAGATATACACCCATTGTTTTTTATTAAATTTACAAAAACTCCTGGTTTATTAGGGTTTTCTCTATACAATTAATTTAAAAATAAGATAAAGTATCAATGACTGACACTTTTATTAAAAACAGAGACTAACATGCAAACAAACCACTTTGAGCCTGTCCAACGTCTGCATCATTTTGCCTGGCGCTGCAAAGATGCAGAGGAAACGCGTGCTTTTTACGAAGACATTCTGGATCTCCCCCTGGTTCACCTGATTCGTGCCGATAAGGTTCCCAGTACAGGCGAGCATTGCCCTTACGTGCATCTTTTCTTCGCCCTGGAAGATGGTTCTTCCATCGCTTTTTTTGACCTGGGCGATGACCAGACCGCCTTGCCTTCACCCAATACGCCCGCCTGGGTAAACCATCTGGCGCTTAAAGTCGGCTCCAAAGAGTCACTTGAACGTGCCAAGGCGAAACTGGATGCGGCCGGCGTTGAGGTACTGGGCGTGACCGATCATGGCTTTGTTCATTCCATCTATTTCTTCGATCCCAATGGCATCCGGCTTGAACTGACCGTTGATATGTATCCCGATGGGTTTACCGAACAAAACATCCAGCAGGCACATGAGCGTCTGGCCAGCTGGAGCCGGGAAAAAGCCCAGGCACGTGCCGCCGCATTGAATAATTAAACCTCATCAGCAATTGACTAGCATTTAAAAGGCAATACGATTTTTATGAAGCATGAAATTGAACAGCAGTGGATACACGTCAGCTATAAAGAAACCAGCAAATTTACGGAAACCTACGGCTTTGTTGGCAGCCAGGGAACCGTCAATCTTGAAGGGGTGCTGATCAAACCCAAAAACCATCGCAGAAAAACCGTCTTTCTCATGATGCACCCAACATCTACGCTGCAACTGTTACCCCTGCCAAATGCCATGGCCGCTACCGGTTATCCGGTGCTATGCATGGGCAGCCGCTATGTTAAAAACGACACTTCCCTGATTTATGAAAAAATCCTGCTGGATCTGGGTGCCTGTGTGCGTTATGCCA
>CAZPNE010000200.1:0-2261 GCA_964588255.1 uncultured Advenella sp.
CGGGTCACGTTAAGGTCTTTGAATAACAGGCTCATGCGCTGGGTGAAGATATTTTCTTTTTTGTCAGGGATGGCTTTTGTGGCCTTGAGGGGACCAACCTGGCGGCAGGAAATGGCAAAGCGCGAGGGGTTTTCTGCCAGGCCCAGGGCACCTGAAATACCACCGGTTTGGGCGTGTGACAGGTGGCAGACAACGCCTTCAATATCGGGGTCATTAAAGGATTGAACGCATACTTTGTCATTATTCACAACGCGCCAGGTAGTGCTGACGCAGCCAACCTCTTCGGCGTTTACTGTGGGTTGAAAGAAAAGGCTCGACAGGGCAAGGGCAGCCAGGAGTAATTTTTTCATGGTGAGTATCTTTTGGGTAGTTGCTGATAGCTATAATATGATGATCAGATCCTTATTATTGTAATGTTAAAAAATGAACCCGCTGGAAAAACTGCGTATTGATAAATGGCTTTGGGCCGCCCGTTTTTACAAAACCCGTTCGCTTGCAGCAACTGAAGTTGGCAAGGGCAGGGTGGATGTGAATGAACAGCCTTGTACCAAGCCTGCCCGGGAAGTCAAGGTGGGCGACAGAATCACTATCCGGCAGGAGCGCATGCACCGGGTGGTGGAAATCAAGGCCTTAAGTGCGGTACGCGGCCCGGCGCCGGTAGCGCAATTGCTGTATGAAGAAACCCCTGAAAGCATCCAGACCCGGGAAGCGGAAAAAGAAAGAAGAAGACTGGCCAATGAACCTGCCGATACCATCTTGCATGGCCGCCCCACCAAACGTGACAGGCGTTATCTGGATGATTTGAAACGGCGGTATTGAAGACGATCACGACTGATTTAAATTTATCTTCGTTCCCATGCTCCCGCGTGGGAATGCTGCTTAAAACACCCATAAAGGAGGCATTATGTCTATTCAATTCAAGCGAAGTACGGTTGTTACATTCCTTGGTCTGGCATTATTGGCTGGGGTTTCTGTTGCGCCCTTACAGGCCAAAACACCTGCCCCGGTGGCACCGCCCCAGGTGCAGTATGACTATGATATGGATATTTTCCATCCAGTCATTGCGCATAACGGGATGGTGGCCACCGAGCAGCATCTGGCTTCTGCCATAGGGCTGGACATCCTTAAAAAAGGGGGTAATGCCGTTGATGCGGCCGTGGCAATTGGCTTTGCACTGGCTGTTTCCCTGCCCAATGCCGGTAATCTGGGCGGTGGCGGCTTCATGATGGTCCATGACAGGGAAAGTGACCAGACCATCGCGCTTGATTTCAGGGAAATGGCACCTGCCAAGGCAAGCCGTGACATGTATCTGGACGAAAAAGGGGATGTGGCTGCCGGCAGATCGCTCTATACCCATTTGGCAGTAGGCGTACCGGGTACGGTGGCCGGTATGGAACATGCCCTGAAAAAATGGGGTAGCATGCCCTTGGAGCAGGTTATTCAACCGGCCATTGAGCTGGCGGAAAACGGTTATATCGTTAGCAATTCACTGGCAGAAAACCTGGCTGCCACCCAAAAAAGCCTGGGCAAGTGGGACACCACCAAAGCCATATTTTTCAAGGATGGAGAACCGTTGAAAGCGGGTGATTTGCTGGTGCAGAAAGACCTGGCTGAATCCATGCGTTTAATTGCCAAAGAAGGTGCCAATGCTTTCTACAAGGGGAAAATAGCCGACCAGATTGTAGCGGAAATGGGCAAGCATGATGGCCTCATGACCAAAGAGGATCTGGCCAATTACAAGGTGGTGGAACGTGAGCCGGTGAAAGGCACGTACCGCGGGTATGAAGTGGTTTCCATGCCGCCGCCCAGTTCTGGCGGTATTCATGTAATCCAGATGTTGAATATGCTGGAACCACATGACCTTAATGCTTTAGGATTAAACAGTTCAAAAACCGTTACCCTGGTGGCTGAAACCATGAAGCGTGCCTATGCCGACCGTTCCGAGTATTTGGGAGACCCGGATTTTGCCCAGGTGCCACAAAAAGGCCTGACTTCAAAAGCGTATGCCAATAGCCTGGCCAATGCCATTTCTTTTGATAAGGTAACGCCGTCCAAAGAAATTTTACCGGGAAAACCGCAAGCCTATGAAAGCGACCAGACCACCCATTATTCGGTGGTGGATAAAAACGGTAATGCGGTAGCTGTTACCTATACGCTTAACCTGAATTTTGGCAGTGGCATCGTAGCCGGCGAAAGCGGTATTTTGCTGAATAATGAAATGGATGACTTTTCAGCCAAACCAGGTGTGCCCAATGCGTTTG
>CAZPNE010000201.1:0-2251 GCA_964588255.1 uncultured Advenella sp.
GCAACACTTCAGGCGGGTATGTCAGCCCTGGTCTGTTGTCTGGTTTCATCAGCGGCATTCGCACAGGATACCGGTTGGCATGGGCAAATTACTCCTTATGTCTGGGCAACCGGTGTGGGAGGCCATCTTAAGCCTTTTTCAGGAGCACCTTCCATTTCATTCGAGCGATCTTTTTCAGATACCCTGAAAGATCTGGATGCCGCGTTTTTTATTAATGGTTTTGCAAGAAAAGAACGTTTCGTGGTTGCCGGAGACTTGCTCTATGCCAGCCTTTCCAGAAAAGGAGAGGTGTCTACCGGTATTTCGGCCAAGGGTAAGCTGCGTATGGCTGCCCTGACCCTCACCGGAGGATATCGGGCTCTTGATGACTCAGTCGTGGCCCTGGATGTCATGGCAGGTGCGAGGGCCTGGCATACACGGGCTTCTGTCAGCGTTCCTGTCATCGGTGAACAGAGATCAAGTACGAAGAATTTTGTTGATCCGATTGTTGCATTACGTGCCAATTTCACTTTGAGTCCTGACTGGTCCATTCTGGCGTATGGTGATATTGGTGGTTTTGGTGCCGGATCAGAGCTCACCAAGCAATTTGCCTTAAGTGCCAATTATCAAGTGAATGATAATATCTACGTATCAACTGGATATCGTTATCTTTACCTGGATTACAAGCAGAACGGGATGCGAATTGATACAAAATTGACGGGGCCGTTTCTTGGGCTGACCTGGAAATTCTGAGGCAGATCTACGTGCAAGCCAGCTTTTGCTGGCCTCTTCATTACTTTTAAGTGGGATAACAATAGCTATGGCATGTACACGAGTGGTTTATTTGGGCGAAGAGCAGCAGATTATTACTGCTCGCTCAATGGACTGGAAAATGGATTTGGGCACCAATCTGTGGGCGTTGCCCCGCGGGGTGAGACGCGAAGGGCAGGCAGGCGCAAACTCTCTTTCCTGGGAGTCCAGGTATGGCAGTCTGGTTGCCACGGGTTATGATATTGCCACCACTGACGGGCTCAATGAAAAAGGCCTGGCTGTTAACCTGTTGTGGCTGGTCGAATCAGAATATCCAACATTTACGCTAGAAAGTAAACCTGGTTTGAATATTTCCCTGTGGGCGCAATACATGCTGGATAGTTTCGCCACGGTCGATGAGGCCGTCAAGGCACTGGAAAAAGAACCCTTTACCCTGGTAACCGATCAGGTTCCGGGGCAGGGCCGTCTGGCGACTTTGCATCTTTCATTGTCGGATGCCTCCGGAGACAGCGCCATTATTGAATATATGGGTGGCAAGCAGGTGATTCACCATGACCGGAAATATCAGGTAATGACCAACTCGCCCGCATTTAATGATCAGTTGGCACTTAACGCTTACTGGAAACAAATTGGTGGCACCGTGATGCTACCGGGTACTAATCGGGCGGCGGACCGTTTCGTGCGTGCATCGTTTTATGTGGATGCCATTCCGCAAAAAGCACCGATTGCCGATGCCTTGGCCAGTATGTTTGGCGTTATCCGGAATGTTTCGGTGCCTTATGGCATCGCTTCTGAAACCGAGCCGAACATATCGTCAACCCGCTGGCGAACCGTGGTTGATCACAAACATTTGAATTATTTCTTTGAGTCGGCTTTCAGTCCCAATACTTTCTGGGTAGACCTGAAAAAAATCGATTTTGGCATGGATCCATCCAAAGCCCTGAAGCTGGATTTGGGCCCCATGGCAAGCCAGGTATATGCAGGCGAAGTCTCGTCCTCTTTTGAGCCAGCCCAGCCATTTACCTTTTTGTCAGTGGGTGCTGGTAAATAGCTAGCACTGTGCAGTAGCGCAGGCGCTTAGATATCCGGTTTTTTCCGGATGCGCTTTTGAACTGACCCCAAAAAACTGGACCCGTTTTCAGTCTTTTTGGGGTTTTTTAATATTGTTCAAGTGCGCGATAAGCCACACCGCTTATGTATTGGGATTCAGCAAGCCATGGGTGGCCAGTCATGAGCGGTCGGGTTTCATGGGGCCCCGGAAGGGATTTTGCTGGAGCGGCTTCGTTATATCAATGATGAGCCCATTTCCTATGTGCAAACCTGGCGGCCTACCTGCAGGTTAAAAACAGAAGCCCCTTGTTGCAATTGCAGGCCAGTTATTACCGCCTGGCACCGTGAAGACAAAGTGGTGTTTGATATTGCTGTTGATGCTTCTTTGGAAAACAAGATTCAGGTGAAAAATTTTCAGCGCGTGCTAAAGTAATCACTTTTCAATCATTAT
>CAZPNE010000202.1:0-2219 GCA_964588255.1 uncultured Advenella sp.
CGGCCACAGACGTTGCCATGCAGCGCTGTCCGGCAGCACCAAAAGCTGCACCCACTAATTGGTTAAGAGCAACCTCTTTGTCGGCATCAGGCAAAATGACACAATGGTTTTTGGCGCCCATCATGGCCTGGCAGCGTTTGCCTGCGTTGGAAGAACGCTGGTAAATTTCCGTACCCACGCGGGTGGAGCCAATAAAAGAAACCGCCTTGATGTCGGGGTGCTCGCACAAGCGGTTAGCCACTTCAGGGCCGCCATGTACCACGTTCAGGACACCGGGTGGCAAGCCTGCCTCAAGGGCCAATTCGGCCAGGAATAACGAGGCGCTGGGATCTTGCTCTGATGGTTTAAGTATAAAGGTATTGCCGCACGCGACCGCGATCGGGAACATGAAGCAGGGCAGCATGATGGGGAAGTTGAAAGCGGTAATGCCGGCGCAAACACCCAAAGGCTGGTTTAGCGTATAAACATCAATGCCCGATGCCGCATTTTCGGCATATTCACCCAGTTGCAGGCTGACAATCGAGCAGGCATGTTCAATCACTTCAAGGCCACGGCCCACCTCACCTTCGGCATCGGGCAGGGTCTTGCCATGTTCCAGGGTAATCAGCCCGGCCAGCTTGGCGGCGTTTTCACGAACCAGCTGCTGCAGTTTCAGCATGATGCGCATGCGGGCACCCTGGCCGCTATTACGCCAGGTTTTGAACGCTTCTTTCGCATTGGCAACGGCTTGATCCACTTCGTCAAGCGTGGCAAAGGGAACCCGGGCAACCACTTCCTGATTAGCCGGATTCACTACATCTTGCCAAACGGTGGATTTGGAGCGGACTTTTTCACCATTGATAATCAGGGGGATTTCTGGGATAGAACTCATTTTTTTAATCCTTTGCTTTATTTAAGAAGAGAACAGCTTGATTCTGAAAGGGGCTGGAAAGCCTCTGCTGCCGGAATCGTGGCAAGCAGTTTTGAATAATCCCATTCACTTTGTTTTTCTGACGGTTTCTTGACTTCATACAGATACATGTCGTGAATCACACGGCCATTGGGCTGGATGGAGGCGTTATGCATGATGGGGTCTTCAATGGGTAATTCGCGCATTTTGGTGGCAACTTTATCGCCTTCGGTGGATTTGGCGGCAGCTACTGCCTTCAGGTAATGCAAGACACTTGAATAAACGCCGGCCTGGGTCATGGTGGGCTTCAGGTTATTGAATTCCTTGGCGAAGCGATTGGACCAGTCACGGGTCTTGTCATCAAAATCCCAGTAAAAGCCGTCAACATAGCTTAGTCCCTGGGCACTTTCATTACCTAGCGCACGCAGGTCGGACAGGAAAATCAGCAGGGAAACCAGTCGCTGGCCGCCATCACTAACCCCAAATTCCTTGGCCTGCTTGACGGCATTGACGGTATCCTGCCCACCATTGGCCAGGGCTACTACATCGGCCTTGGAACTTTGTGCCTGCAGCATGAAGGAAGCGTAGTCGGAATTGTTCAGGGGGTGGCGTACGGCACCGTTGACTTTGCCACCAAGTGTTTCTACCCGTTTGGCGGTATCAGCTTCCAGTGAATGGCCGAAGGCGTAATCAACCGTAAGGAAGAACCATGATTTGCCACCGGCGTCAATAGTGGCCTTGGCGCCACCGACCGATTGGGAGTAGGTGTCAAACATCCAGTGAAAACCCACTGGAGAACATTCTTTATTGGTCAGGGCAGTGGTAGCCGGACCTGAAAACAGCACTACCTTATTCTTTTCCCTGGCAATATTCTGTACAGCCAGCGCAACCGCAGAGTTGGTCAGATCGGCGATGGCGGTAACGCCATCACGGTCAAACCATTCCCGGGCCTTGGCGGCGCCCACATCAGCCTTGTTCTGGTTGTCGGCAGAAACAAGGTCGATTTTCATGCCCTTGCATTCTGCGGCCAGGCAATCATTAATCGCCATTTTTGCGGCTGCCACCGATCCGGGACCGCCCATTGAAGCATAGGTGCCCGACATGTCAGTAAGGACACCGATTTTGACGGGCGGGATGTCATTGGCACTGGCAATTGAGCTGAACGCCAATGCACAACTCAAGGCGAGTGTGTGCGCTTGTATTTTCATAGTTTGTCTCCGGGGTTTTTCATTCGTTTTATAAGTCTCTTTGGACCCGATACAGTTTGATGTGTATAAATTAAAATTGCAATATAAAATATGCACATCTATTGTTTAAAAATGCACATATG
>CAZPNE010000203.1:0-2137 GCA_964588255.1 uncultured Advenella sp.
AGGACCTTGGTAAAGAAGGGCCTTGCCTCGGTAAAGGACTCGCTGGAAATAGCCCGTTATGCGTGAAGTGCCTTTGCCGGGGACGCTTCAGGAACCGGCCTATTTAATAAGCCGGAACCGTTACCTGAAGAAGGAGTATGAAAATGGATAATTATGCATTCTGTTCAATCATTGAATTGGCGGCTCACCTTGAGCTGAAAAATATTTCAGCAGAAGCTTTAACACGGATTTTTTTGAGCAGGATAGACAAACATAATCAGCTGTTGAATGCCTATATCAACGTTTTTCCGGAGCAGGCCCTGGAACAGGCGAGGGAGTCGGATGCGCGTCGCAAGGCAGGGGCATCATTGGGCTGGCTGGATGGTATCCCCATGGGTATCAAGGATCTTTGTGAGATAGAAGGATCTATTACAACCGGGGGCTCAAAGGAATGGATAAACCGTATCAGCACTGAAACGGCTGAGGTTATTGAAAAACTGCGGGCGCATGGTGTTGTGGTTCTGGGTAAAACACATACCGTTGAGTGGGCCTTTGGTGGCTGGGGTACCAATGCATTGATGGGAACACCACGTAATCCATGGGATCGTTGGCAGCAACGCATTCCGGGGGGCTCGTCCAGCGGTTCTGCCGTTGCGGTGGCTGCCGGATTGGCGGTTGCGGCCATTGGCACCGATACGGGTGGCTCTGTGCGTATTCCGGCTGCCTTGAATAGTGTGACGGGTTTGAAGACAACGGTGGGACGCATTGCCACCCAAGGTGTTTTGCCATTGTCGCATTCCCTGGACAGTGTGGGTGTCTTTACGCGTTGTGCTGATGATGCTGCTATTGTTTTTGATGCCATGATGAATGCACCCGCACAGTCGCGGTTACAGGAAAATTACCGGATTAATGGTATTGAAGGCGCTGATCTGGGGGGAAAGGTGGTTTGTGTTCTACCCGATGAGCAGTATGAAATGCAAGTTCAGCGTAGTGTACGGCTGGGTGTAAGAGATATGGTGCGTATGGCGGAAATGGCGGGGGCGAAATTGGTACGCAAAGCGTTACCGTTTAGTATGGAAACGGCCATGAATAATTGTGGCAGGCTGATTGCTGCCGAGGGCTGGCGGGTGCATAAGGACCATATTGCCGACCCGGAAAAACAAATTGATCCCAATGTCCGTCGGCGTGTTCTGGCCGGCCAGAACATTGATGACAGGAATTATGCGGAATTATTGGCGCAACATGCGGTCATGAAAACGATATGGCAGGAATGGATGGACGGGGTCGATGCCTTGCTGATTCCTGCCACACCCTTTACGGCATTACCGTTAAACCAGGTCGATGAAAACAGTACATCAATCGGTTTCTTTACCCGGTTTGTGAATTGGACCGGTGCATGTGCCTTGTCCATCCAGGCCGGGTTTGATCCGCAGAATTTGCCTGTTGGTGCGCAGCTCGTGGGCAAGGCCAATGACGAATATACGCTGTTGCAGATTGCCAGCGTGATACAGCGCCTGACGGCCTGGCATGCTTATCATCCGATGGTGGGGTGAAGGCGCACGGTATAGCAGGTCGACGGGTGTCCTGGATAGGTCATTTCAGTCTTTCCAGATCGCCACCCGTTTTTCCAGAAACGCATCAATCCCTTCACTGGCGTCTTCTTCCATCATGTTGCGGGCCATGACATCACCGGCAAAATCATAAGCATCGGCCAGTGCCATCTGTTTCTGTTTATAAAACATTTGTTTGCCATAGCGAATGGCGGTCGGGCTTTTGCTTAAAATGTCTTCCAGCAACCTGTTAACCCGTTCATCAAGTTGTGCTTCAGGAACAGCATCATTTACCAGTCCCCAATCCATGGCAGTGGTGGCATCGATGAACCTGGCGGTGAGCAGCATTTCAAAAGCCCGTTTTGAAGAAATATTGCGGCTTAAGGCAACGGCCGGTGTAGAGCAGAACAATCCCACATTAATACCGGATACGGCAAATTTTGCAGTATTGGTACAAATAGCCAGGTCGCTGGCTGCCACCAGTTGGCAACCGGCAGCGGTGGCAATGCCGTGCACTTTGGCGATGACCGGTACAGGCAGGGCCTGCAGCCCTTGCATGACTTTGCCGCATTTGGCAAACAGGTAACGGTAATAGGTCAGAGAGGGCT
>CAZPNE010000204.1:0-2105 GCA_964588255.1 uncultured Advenella sp.
GCCTGGAAAGCGGTAATATCGCCCAGTGTGATACCTTTGCCAGCACCCGGTAAGCACCAGGAAACAAGCGCCACGGCTTTGTCATAATACAAAAGTTATGACAAAGCCGTAAATATCATTTTATTTTCAATACCACATCAGGTTACATTGGCCGTATACGTGAAAATGCATTGTTTTCACGAGACTGCCGGGAACCCTCTCACTCATTGCAAAGACCCGGCATTTCTTTCCGGAGAATTTTCCAATGTCCAATACGTCCCAATCATTAAGTGTGCAAAAAGCCCTTGATGATGCCCCTATTTCCCGCTACCAGTGGAAAACCATCCTGCTGTGCTTTTTAATCGTGGCCACCGATGGCCTTGATACGGCTGCAATTGGCTTTATTGCGCCAGCCATTGTGGCCGATTGGGGATTAAGCAAACCCCAGTTAACGCCCCTGTTCATTTCCGGCCTGATCGGCCTGACCATTGGAGCCATTATTTTTGGCCCGCTGGCCGACCGCCTGGGACGCAAGAAAATCCTGATTTTCAGTGTTTTCTTTTTTGGCCTGATGAGCCTGCTGTCGGCCTTTTCCCCCAATATGGAAACCCTGGCCTTCCTGCGGTTTTTAACCGGCATCGGTCTGGGTGGCGCCATGCCTACCGCGATTACCATGACCTCGGAATTCCTGCCGGCTCGTCGTCGCTCGGCCCTGGTTACCCTTATGTTTTGCGGATTCACACTGGGTTCGGCCCTGGGTGGTGTACTGACTGCACAATTGCTGCACCTGGTTGACTGGCACGGTATTTTAGTGCTGGGCGGTGTACTGCCACTTCTCTTGGTGATTGTGCTTTACTTCTTTTTGGATGAATCTCCCCGTTATCGCGTCAGTAAAAATGAACCGGCCGAAAATATTGCCGCCTTCATGGGCAAGGTTACTGGTAAAGCCTACCCCAATACCGTCTTCCATCTGGACGAAATCAAAACCGGTAAAAGTGCAGTTACCGTCCTGTTCCAACCCGGGCTGGTCATGGTAACAGCTGTTTTATGGCTGGCTTTTTTCATGAGCTTCCTGATTATTTACCTGTTCTCCAGCTGGGTGCCTACCCTGCTTGGCAGTATTGGCGTGGAACTGTCCAAAGCGTCCTGGATCACCGCTGCCTTCCAGATTGGCGGCACACTGGGTGCCATTTACCTGGGCAGCCTGATGGACAAACGCAATCCTTATAAAGTGTTGATTATCAGTTATCTATTAGGTGCCGGTTTTATTGCACTGATCGGCTTTTCAACCAACAATATTCCCCTGCTGGTGGTCGGCATTTTTGGTGCGGGTGTAGGCATTAGTGGCGCACAGGTCGGGTTCAACTCTTTGTCAGCCATTTTGTATCCCACCGAGTGCCGGGCAACCGGTGTTAGCTGGGCCAATGCGGCCGGACGTTGTGGCGCCATCTTTGGTGCGTTTGCCGGCGGCACCATGATTTCATGGGGTTATGAGTTCACCACCATCTTTAAGGCACTGGCCTTCCCCGCCTTAATTACCGCTTCGTGCATCGTAGTGCTGTATCTATTCTCGCTGGCCAAACAAAAGCGCACAGGCCATGCTGCCCCCATCAATGCAACTCCCGCCAACGTATCGTAAAAGCATTCATTTTTATGAGTAATACCCAATTATAAAACAGGAAGATGCCACCTGCTGCAGGGGTATCTTCCACATCAGCCAAACGGCATTAACCATCAAAAAAGACAAACAATGACTACACTTTACAGCTTCTTCAACAGTTCCGCTTCTTATCGTGTGCGTATCGCATTGGCCCTGAAAGGCGTCAAGTACGAAACCGCCGGCATTAATATTCGTATGGGTGAACAGAACGAGCCTGAGTTTTGTAAACTGAACCCAATGGCCCTGGTGCCTGCCCTGGCGGATATTCCTGAAGGCTCAATTGGCCAGTCACTGGCGATTATTGATTATCTGGATCGCAAATATCCTGAAACAGCCGCCCTTATCCCCGAAGAGAGCGCAAAACGTGCGCAGGTTCTGGAAATTGCCTATGGCATTGCCTGCGATATCCACCCCGTTAACAATATGCGTATCCTGAAATACTTAAGCAAAGACCTTCAGGTCAGCG
>CAZPNE010000205.1:0-2096 GCA_964588255.1 uncultured Advenella sp.
GGATGAAAGCCGCTTATGGCATCATGACCACCGATACCCAGCCAAAAATCTGCTCTAAGCAAATCCAGATTGATGGCAGAACCGTTACCTTTACCGGTATCAGCAAAGGGGCCGGCATGATCCGCCCCAATATGGCAACCATGCTGGGTTTTCTGGCCACCGATGCCGACATCGAGCCCCAACTGCTAAAAGCACTAACACTTGAGATTGCCAATCACTCTTTCAACCGCATCACGGTTGATGGTGATACCTCTACCAATGACTCTTTCATGGTGATTGCCACCGGCCAAAGCGGCATTCAGGTAGACAGCACCAGCTGCCCCCACTATGAAACCATCAAGAACGAGCTTACTGCCATGGCACGCGAGCTGGCACAAAAAATTGTGCGTGATGCCGAAGGGGCCACCAAATTCATTACCATTCGCATTGAAGACGCTGGCGATTCTGAAGAGGCGCTTAAAGTTGCTTACGCGATTGCCCATTCGCCACTGGTAAAAACCGCTTTTTATGCGTCCGACCCAAATCTGGGCCGCATTCTGGCCGCTGTGGGTTACGCAGGCATCGAAGACCTTGATGTTAGCAAAATCCGCCTGTGGCTAGGCGATGTCCTGGTCGCCGAAAACGGTGGCCGCTCTTTGGCCTATCAGGAAGAAGATGGAAAGCGTATCATGACCGAAGCTGAAATTCTGGTTCGTATTTCTTTGGGCCGCGGTAACGTTACCGAAACGGTTTACACCTGCGACTTCTCTCATGATTACGTTAGTATTAACGCAGACTACCGCTCATAAGTTGTCATGACAATCCAACAAAAACCGGTAACGCCTGTCGTTAACCGGTTTTTTTCTGCCGGGCGGCAAACCTTGCCCTGCCAGGCCTGGCGCGATCTGTACTGGTTACTGCATACTCAACCCTTGCTGGCACCGGGCTTTTCTTCTTCATACCCGCCCGCCCGCTTTCCCGACCATTGCCTGCAACAAATCATACAATGGATGAGTCAGGAACAGCAGCACCCACAGGCACTAACCGCCCATTCAGAAACCCATTTCAGGCGCCTGGGTCTTTATGCCGAACACCTGTTAAAGCTGGGGCTGGACCACTGTCCAAGCATTAAGCTGTTGCTGCACCATCACCCCATTCACCTGGAACCGGTAGCGCCTGAAAAAGGCCGTAAAACATTGGGCGAAGTGGATTACCTCTGGCAGGACAGCCAAACCGGCAAAATTCATCATTGGGAACTGGCCGTCAAGCTTTACCTGTACCTTCCCCAGACAGAAGCCCCAAATCTGCCAAAGCCCCCGCATGCCAATAACGAACTACACCGTTATGTAGGCACCCAATTGCAGGACACGCTATACAAAAAAGCACAACGCCTGCTCGGCCACCAGTTGCCGCTTTCTTCTCATGAACAAATTATTGGCAAACTGGGCAGGCCAGCCGATGAAAAAGGGGTCTACCTGAAAGGCTGGCTGTTTTACCCCTTGCAAAACCAGGCTTGGGACAGTTACCTTTATCCCTCAAAAACCACTCTGGACTTGCTTAACCCCGCCCACAATAAAGGCTGGTGGCTACGCCTGCCACATTTCATGTCCCGCCTGGCCTGTCAGCCCGATTCCATACGCTGGATTGTCCTTCCCAGATTGCGCTGGTTATCCGAAGCCTGGGGCCCCGCAGACCAACTTCTTGATGCATCACAGTTACAACACCTGCTAGCGCAACACTTCCTTGTTGCCAATAACGCTAATGCCACCGACGCATCCAGCCCCTGCGCCGAACCGCTGCTGCTTGCCGCCCTTCAGGAATACCCCGGCCATCCCGGGCTTTACCGGGAAATCCATCGCGGTTTTGTGACGGGTGACACTTGGGCACGTGTCTGAAAACCACAACAACCCCCTCTTCATTCGCTTTCATTTCATCAAGCAATTGATTTATTTGACTTTTCAAAACAAATCAAGCTAAAATGCAGGGCTTAGCATAAATTATTTGCTATGAAATTTAATTATTTTTGAGGTTAAACCATATGTACGCGGTCATAAAAACCGGCGGCAAACAGTATCGTGTTGCCGAAGGTCAAAAACTTAAGATAGAACAGATACCAG
>CAZPNE010000206.1:0-2078 GCA_964588255.1 uncultured Advenella sp.
CCCAAAGCCTGGTTGATGAAAGCAATCATGCGTCGCAGGCCATGCGTCAGGTTGTTTCTGACAGGATGAAGGCCGATGAGCAAACAACAAGGGAGTTAAAGCGTGTTTTACAGCAAACTGAAGCTGTTCGCCGTGCTGTGTGCAACTTTGATGATGACAGCATGCGCATCATCCAGCAAGCCCGTGACAGCGCTGCCAATGCAGCTGCCGCCGGAATACGCGGTTCGGTGCCCGGCACCACCCCTGCCCAGTGATGCGAGCAGTGATGCCGTCATGATTGTACTGAAAGAAATGTATGACTTGTATGGCGTTTGTGCAGGCCGTTTGGTTGATGTGGTGGACTGGATTCAGAAAGCGAAAAAGGAAAAATGAGAATGGATTTTGAGCAGCTTAAATGGGTCTGGTCTTTGTTGCAATGGATTGTTGTTGCGGGATGCGCCTTGTTTACATACCTAACCAATAAGGACGCAGCCAACCAGAAAGATGTGGCCGCACTATCAGAACGGGTTGGTCGCGCAGAAACTGAAATGAAGAATATGGCCACTGCTGCGGATGTTAATAATCTCGGTGGGGATATCAAGGGCATGCAGGTCAGCATTGAGGGCATGCATCGATCTTTTGATGCATTAAACCGAAATCTGGAACGCGTTAACGACTACTTAATGAGAAAAAATTAAATATGAAATATGCAGATTTTATTCGTGCTGATGTACGTCTTGTCATTTTACGTATTTTATCTGAGCTTCCCATGTACCGCGCAAACAGTTCGGTGCTAAGAATGGCACTGGATAATTACGGCCACAACTGGAGCCGTGACCAGGTCAAGACTGAACTGGCATGGCTGCAAGAACAAAGCCTGATTACAACTGAGCTGATGGATCCTGTTTTGGTAGCAACGCTGACCGAGCGAGGCCAGGATGTGGCTACCGGTCGCGCAATCGTTCCCGGCATTGCCCGGCCAAGGGCGTGACCATGGCAAGGAAATCAAGCATTAAAAGGCTACCTGCGGAAATTAGAAAGCATCTTGAGCGGCGTTTGCGCGAAGACTCAATGAGCCTGGATGAACTGATTGCTGATTTACAGGATCATTTCCCGGGTGCGGATACGCCCAGTCGCTCAGCATTGCATCGCTACCGCGTCAACCTTGAGGAAATGATGGGCCGGATGCGGGAAATTGAAACGGCGTCAGCCGTACTGGTGGGTGAACTGGGAGAAGGCGTGGGTGATAAGGCGGGTGCCCTGTTGGCCCAGGCGGTAACCACTCTGGCCACCAATGCAGCCTTTAAAGCACATGACCAGATTGATGAAATTTCTATTACTGAAATCGGTAAGCTGGCTCGTGCAGCCAAGGCGGCGCTTGAAACCCGGACGCTATCCATGAAGGAACGTCAGTCCATTGAAAAAGCCACGGAAGAACGGCTGCTAAAAGAACAGTCCAAAAAACTGGACGAGATGGGCAGAAAAGGCGCGCTAACGCCAGAAACGCTCACGTCCATCCGTCGTGACATTTACGGAATCGTGTAATGAGTGCCGCCGTTGGTCTTTATGATTACCAAAAACAATGGTTGCTGGATGATTCCCGGTACAAGATTGCCATGTTTTGCCGGCAGTCAGGCAAAACCTTTACCAGTACATTGGAAATTGTAGATGACTGCTTTGAGACTGAAGCCCGGGGCGGTAGAACCCGCTGGGTAATTCTGTCGCGTGGCGAACGCCAGGCCAAAGAAGCGATTGATGAGGGTGTTAAAAAACATTGCAAGGCGTACAACCTGGCCATTCAGGAAATGGAAGGTGAATACAAGGGCCAGACAGGAGAGCGTTACACCATGCTTGAGGTGGCTTTGCCAGGTGGCTCTCGCATTACGGCACTGCCAGCCAACCCGGATACCGCCAGGGGGTTTTCTGCCAACGTATTCCTGGATGAATTTGCCTTTCATGCGGACTCAAGGAAAATTTGGACGGCGCTGTTCCCGGTGATATCAAACGGCTATAAGCTGCGCATTACCTCAACCCCGAATGGCAAAGGCAATAAGTTTTATGAGCTGATGACCGACAAGAAGCTGGACTCGGTCTGGTCC
>CAZPNE010000207.1:0-2026 GCA_964588255.1 uncultured Advenella sp.
CAGCCACGCCCAATGAACCCAAAGCACCGGCATTGGATACCGCCGCAGCCAGGGCAGGTGTGGAAACCCCCGCCATGGGTGCCTGAATAATGGGATATTGGATACCGGGCAATAAAACAGTATTATCTTCCATGTTGTGGCTATTCCTGAAAACGGTTTGCTGGTTTGTTTGATTATTTAAAATACCATAACGGCTTCAAAAGAGAATTAATCCAATCCCCGCAATATGGTTTTTACCGTATTTGAAAAGTAGCCAATCCGCACTATACTTGCAAGAAAAGAATCATCACCCTGTCAGGAATATTCATGAATACGCCTGCCAGCACACCAAGTAGCGGGACCAAGGAGCCAATTCATGAATGCAGCAAGCAACACTAACCAGCTTTTTTCCCTAAAAGACCAGGTTGCCCTGGTTACCGGTGCCTGTAGGGGCCTGGGTTACCAGATAGCCCATGGTCTGGCCAATGCCGGAGCCCACATTATTGTGCACGCGCGTGATGAACAACGTGCCAAAGACACGGCAAGTGCCTTTTCCAATATGGGATTATCGGCCAGCTGGCTGTCTTTTGACATTAATGATTACCATGCCCGCCGCGAGGCTTTTTCCCAAATAGAAGAGCGACACGAGCGCCTGGACATCCTGGTCAACAATGCCAGCATCCGCATTCGCAAAACCCTGCACGACCTGACCCCGGTTGAAATCGAACATATCGTTCATACCAATATTCTGGCCAATATCGGTGTCTCCCGCTCGGCGATAGATCTCATGCGCAAAAACCGTCATGGCCGCATCGTGACCATCAGCTCCATTGCCGGCCATGTCATCCGCCATGGCGATTTCATTTATCCCATTACCAAGCAGGCCCTGAATACCATGACCCGCTCCATTGCTGTTGAATATGGTCATGAAGGTATTTTATGCAATGCGGTTGCCCCGGGCATTTTTGATACCGAACACAATGAATCCCTGGTTAAAGAGCCCGAAACCATGCGTAAAATCCAGGAACGCAACCCCTTGCAACGCTTGGGCAAACCCGAGGAAATCATCGGCCCCGTGCTTTTTCTGACTTCCCCTGCCGCCTCCTATATCAACGGCCAGGTCCTGACTGTTGATGGCGGGCTTTCCGTGGCTTTTTAATCGTCATTATCCGCCCCAGCCAGCGCGAAGGTTTCGATGTTGATGATATTTTCGGACAGGCGTTTGTGCTGGCTTAGGATTTTTCAGGTTCGGGTGGTGTAACCGCTTCTGGTGTGGTGCCTGTGCCATCTGGAACAGGCGAACCAGCTTCTGGATCTGGATTCGGGTTTTCAGGGGCAGACAAGTCGGCATCGGGGGCCAGGCTTTCACCAGCGGCTGCTACAGGCATTTGCAAACGCGCCTCTTCCAATTGCAACCTGGCCGTTTCCAGTCGCGCCTGGGCCTCTTCAGCCAACAAGCGGGCTTCATCCGCACGGGCTTTTGCCTCGTCGGCACGGGTCTTGGCTTCTTCGGTTTTCAGGCGCGCTTCTTCCGTTTTGAGTTTGGCCAGTTCCACGTTGGCCTGCGCTTCGATGGCATTGTTTTTGGCAGCCTCGGCATTCAGGCGGGCGGCCTCTTCTTCAGACTTGGCCTTGGCGGCCAATGATTTTGCTTCTGTTTCCTTGCTTAAGGCTTCTTTTTGGCGCCAGCGGGCTTCATCGGCAATGGCTTTGGCTTCGTCTTTGCGGGCCTTGGCTTCGGCAGCCCTAGCCTGTGCTTCGGCCTGTTTGGCACGGGCAAGCTCCACTTCAGAGTGATCAATGTCACCATGAACGGTTACCGGTGGGCTATTAACAGGCGCACCCTGGTCACAGCCCGTCAAAAAACCTGCAACTATCATCAACGATATGATCCATGCCTTGCCGGAAACGTTCATTTGCCTTTGCCACCATACTTCGTTAAAAAAGCAACAATAACAGCTTATATCGCGGGAAACAAGATAGGAAAACGCCTTGACATCCTCCCCTCCCTCTCGCAGACGCTCGGCCCCAAGGGGCCAAGGAAGGG
>CAZPNE010000208.1:0-2018 GCA_964588255.1 uncultured Advenella sp.
GAAAACAGCCAAAAACGACCACGTGTCTAGACGGCCAAACCATTGGAAAGCAGCGTGCGAAAAAAAATTGTCTTTCAACTTCTTTTACTCACCCTTGCCTGAAACCGGTTTTTTACGGAACAGGGCATAATAAAAACCATCATGGGGCGCAATATTTCCTTCCTGTTCGGCCAGCGGCAAAATTTGCCCGGGGGCACCCAATCGCTCGGCTTCGGCCAGCGACATTTCCAGATAACGCGCTTGCTCTTGCCCTTCTATGGGAAACACTGAACAGGTAACATACAACAGGTAACCGCCTGGGGAAACCGTTTGCCACAAGGCCTGCACAATCGTTCTTTGCAAGGCCGCTGTTTTAGCCAGATCGCCCTCTTGCCTGAGCCATTTGATATCGGGATGCCGGCGCACAATGCCCGACGCCGTGCAGGGCACATCAGCCAGCACCAGGTCAAACGGCACGCCATCCCACCACTGTGCCAGGTCTGCGGCATCGGCGGCCAGCATGTGTACATGTGGACCATCCAGCTTCAGGCGAACCAGGTTTTCCTCTACCCGGACCAACCGGCGGCTGTCCACGTCAAGCACTGTCATATCAAGATCGGCCAGCTCAAGCAGATGTGCCGTTTTACCACCAGGGGCGGCACAGGCATCCAGCACCCGCATGCCATTATTCACCGGCACGATTTCACCCGCCAGCTGTGCGCCTGCATCCTGAACCGACCACCAACCTTGCTCAAACCCCGGTATCCGGGTTACTGGCAAGGCCTGCGCCAGTACAAGGCCGGCGTGCCCGGTTTCCCGGGACTGGATGCCATGTTCAACCAATACTTTGCATAAGGCCTCACGACTGATTTGCCGTGTATTGACCCGCAAGGTCATGGGCCCCGGTGTGGCAGCCGATGCCAGGATTGCCTGCCATTGCCCTGGATAAGCCTGCCGCACCTGATGAATCCACCATTTAGGAAACCCCCATTGCACCTCACTGCGCACGGCAATGGTTTGCATCAGGGATTCTTTGTTGCGCAGAAAATTGCGCAGGCAGGCATTGACAAGCCCCTTGAATGAAGCGGTTTTTTTGTGTTTTTCGGCCGCCTTGACGGCCTGGTTCACCACGGTATACCCATCATAAACCGGTACATGGCGCGCCTTATTCTCTTCCTTGTTTTCATCAACCGCCAGCAGGCATAAAGCCACCACCAGCAAAGACTCAACCAGACGATTGGGGGCTTTTTTATCCAGCAACAGCCCGCTTAAAGCCTGCCCGGTTGCCAGCTGGCGCATCACATAAAACGACACCGACTGCACCGGTGCCCGCCATTCATCGGGCACCTCTTGCAGGGACTCGGTTAAAGAGCGTCCCGCCAGGACGTCACGCAAGCAGCCGGCAGAGGCAAACAGGACATCAGACAGGGCAGGAGCAACAACGGAAGCAGTCATAAGAAACAGAAAAATAAACGAATAAACCCAAGTGTAACCTGCCTTCCTGTTGATTTATCTGAATTTTCCGCCGCGTCCTGTGTTCAAGCCGCAAAAAAAACCAAACTCCACCGGATGTCAGGACCCAAGATGCTTGTTAAAAAACGCCAATGAACGGCTCCAGGCCAATTTTGCCGCCTTCTCATCATAACGTGGCGTGGTGTCATTATGAAAACCATGCTCGGTATTGGCATACATATGCATTTCATAGGTCTTGCCATTGTCATGCAGGGCTTTTTCAAAGGCCGGCCAGCCAGCATTGATGCGATCATCGTTACCGGCATAATGAATCTGCAAAGGCGCCTTGATAGCCGCCACTTCCGAAGCCGGAGGCTGGGCACCATAAAAGGGCACGGCCGCGGCAAGATCTGGCAGACGTACCGCCAATAAACCAACCACGCCCCCACCATAGCAAAAACCAATGGCACCCAGCTTACCGTTAGAATCAGGGTGCATTTTTACAAACTCGGCTGCCGCCACCATATCTTCGGTGCGTTTGCCCGGATCCAGTTTGGCAAACAGTTCCCTGGCCTTGTCTTCATCAC
>CAZPNE010000209.1:0-2011 GCA_964588255.1 uncultured Advenella sp.
CTCTACGGTATTGTTATCAATACGTTTCCAGGATTCGGCAATACCCGGCTTTTGTGACATATCACCGGTGGCATCCAGCTGGATCAGGCCTGAATAAATCATGGGCAGCACACGGCTACCCACATTGCTTTGTTCACGCAAGGGGTCTAACGAACCCGAATTGACCACCTGCTGGACGGCAACGGTAATGACCGGTCTGTCATCCGCTGGCTGGGCCTGCAACTGGCCTGATAGAAAGGGCGAAGAAAAGGCAAAGGCAGTGCTTATCAACAGCATGCCGCGGCGGGTAATTTTCATTGAACTTCCATAAAAATGACATACAAGTAACAGAACGCATCCTGTCACCAATCAGTAGTTAATTATTTTTATTCAAAATAATTTTTTATGGAATTCTATGCAGGTATTATTTCAGGGTAATTACCAATATTGTTTTAAATTTATATTATTATTAATAAATATTTTGTAAAATTAATACCCTTGAAACAAGGATAATATAAGTATTAAATAAAATTTAAGTCTAAATTACATTTAATAAAAATGAAATAAAAAAGCACTGGCTTGAACACCAGTGCTTTTTAAAACAATTCGAAAAATCAAGACAGCCGATGTTATCCCCGATTGGGAACCGGCTGGATATGACGTGCTTCTTTACGCTTTTGCAACCACTCCATCAGGATTTTAAGAAACAAGGTCATCAGAGCCATCAGGGCCAGCACACTAGCAGCGGTAAAGGCCGCTGCCACCTTGTAATCGTTATTTAACTGGTCTACCAGCAATGGCAAAGTCAGGGTCTGGTTCATGATGGTACCGGACACCACCGCCACCGCACCGTATTCACCCACCGCACGGGCATTGCTTAACACGGCACCATACAGCAAACCCCATTTGATATTAGGCAAGGTGACCTTGGTAAAGATTTGCCAGCCATTGGCACCCAGCGTTAGGGCGGTCACTTCTTCATCCAGTCCCTGGGCCCTGATTAAGGGAATTAAAATACGGGCCACATAAGGTGAGGTGACAAACATAGTCACCAATATAATGGCAGGCCAGGCAAACACCACCTGAATATCATTAGCCAGCAACCATTGCCCCAGGGTACTTTCCCGGCCAAACAGAATCAGGTAACAGAAACCGGCCACCACGGGTGAAGTGGCATAAGGAATGTTCACCAGGGCCTGCAGCAGCTTTTTTCCCTTGAACTCGTAATGGGTAATGCACCATGCCAGCATGACGCCGAAGACGATATTAACCGGCACCGCCACCAGCGCCGCCAGTACGGTAAGGCCAATGGCATGCAACATATAGTCTTCGGTCAGGTTGCTCCACATCGCGGCAATACCATCGCCCAATGCCATCGTAAAAATCAATGCCAGGGGCAATGCCAGTAACACAATGGCAAGCACGATGCCCAAACCAATCAGGAACCACTGTCCAAAAGAATCCGGTTTTTGTCCACTCATTTTATCTTCTACTTGTCTTCGTATTTATCAAGGAAATTGCTTTGCCACCATTGCAAGACAAACAGCAATAACAAGGAAGCAATCAGGACCACAGAAGCAATGGCCGCCGCCGAATGGTATTCAAATTCTTGCAAGCGCACAAACAACATCAATGATGTCACTTCGGTTTCAAAAGGAATGTTACCGGCAATCATGATAACCGCACCGAATTCACCCAGACTGCGGATAAACGCCTGTGAAGCACCGGCAATCAGGGCGGGACGCACCGCCGGGAACAGCACCCTGGAAAATGTCTGCCATTTATCCGCCCCCAGCATAGAGGCGGCCTCTTCGTATTCTCCCTTGAGGTCTTCAAGCACGGGCTGTACCGAACGCACAATGAAAGGAATACTGGTAAAAATCATGGCCAGCACAATCCCCGGGAAGGCATAGGAAATCTTGATGCCCACAGCGGCAAACCACTGCCCAATCCAGCCACTGGGTGCAAACAGGGCCGACAGGGTTAGCCCGGCAACCGCGGTTGGCAGGGCAAACGGCAAATCCATTAAAGA
>CAZPNE010000210.1:0-1999 GCA_964588255.1 uncultured Advenella sp.
TGATGATCTGGTAGGGGTCGATAATGAAATCCTTGCGCAATACGGGCAGCGGACAGGCAGCACGAGCCTGGCGCAGGTAATCGTTGGAACCCTGGAAAAACTGGACATCGGTTAATACAGACAGGCAGGCAGCGCCATTGGCGGCATAGCTGCGAGCGATCTCTGGCGGGTTGAAGTTTTCCCTGATAACACCTTTGGAGGGTGAGGCTTTTTTGATTTCCGCAATAACCGCTGCCTTGCCGGCATCAATTTTTTCCCGCAGGGCACTGGCAAACCCACGGACATCCTGCCGGGCCTGGGCTTCACGCAGCAAGTCCGCTTCGCTGCGGATCTGTTTCTGGGAAGAAACCTCTTCTTTTTTAACGGCCAGAATATTGGCTAAAATATCGCTCATGAGTTGAATTTCCTTGTGAATGCACAGAATTCTTCCATTTTATCCCGTGCCGCGCCGGATGCAATCAATTCACGTGCCTGGTTGATGCCATCCTTGATTGAATCTGCCTTGTTACCAGTGTAAATGGCCAGGCCGGCGTTAAGGATAACAATATCCCTTGCCGCTCCTTCACGGTTATCCAGGGCTTCGCGCATTTTTTCCAGGGACTCTTCCCGGTTGGCCACTTTCAGGCTGCGGTTGGAAACCATTTGCATGCCAAAATCTTCGGGATGGATCTTATATTCACTGACGGCACCTTCTTTCAGTTCACCAACCAGGGTGGCGGCACCCAAAGACGCTTCATCCATACCGTCAAGGCCGTGAATGATTAGCACGTGCCTGGCACCCAACTGTTGCAGGACGCGAACCTGAATGCCCACCAGGTCGGGGTGGAAGACGCCCATGAGCTGGTTACCGGCCTTGGCAGGGTTGGTCAGGGGGCCCAGAATATTGAACATGGTGCGAACGCCCAGTGCCTTGCGTACCGTGGCCACATTTTTCATGCTGGCATGGTGATGGGGGGCGTACATGAAGCCGATGCCGATGTTTTCAATACATTCACGAACCTGGTCGGGCAGCAGTTCGATATTCGCACCCATGGCTTCCAGCGCATCGGCACTGCCGGAAGAGGATGAGGCACTGCGGTTGCCGTGCTTGGCAATTTTCACGCCCGCGGCCGCGGCAACAAACATGGCGGTGGTTGAAATGTTGAAGGTGTTACTGCCATCGCCGCCGGTACCGCACATGTCCAGCAGGTCATCGGTGTTGTCCAGGTTGACCGGGGTGGCAAACTCGCGCATGACGGTGGCCGCGGCGGTCAGTTCGCCAACGGTTTCCTTTTTAACCCGCAGGCCCATTAACAGGGCACTGGCAATGGTTTCCGGCACTTCGCCATTCATCAGCTGACGCATCAGGTGTAGCATTTCGTCATGGAAGATTTCACGGTGTTCAATACAGCGGGTCAGTGCTTCGGTATAGGTGATTTTCATTTTTTGTTCATCTCCAGAAAGTTTTTCAACAGGGCATGGCCATGCTCGCTAAGGACCGATTCGGGATGGAACTGCACGCCGTAAATGGGCAGGGTTTTGTGGGCGACACCCATGATTTCACCATCGTCGGTTTCGGCGGTAACGGTCAGGCAATCGGGCAGGGTTTCGCGCTCGATGGCCAGCGAGTGATAGCGGGTAACCGTGAAGGGGGATGGCAGGCCCTTGAAAACATCGGTCCCGGTATGGGTGATGGGGGAGGTTTTGCCGTGCATGATCTGTTTGGCCCGGATGATCTTCCCGCCAAAGGCGGCGCCGATGGACTGGTGTCCCAGGCAAACGCCCAGGATGGGTTTTTTGCCGGCAAAGTGCTTGATCAGTTCAACGGAAATGCCTGCTTCGGCGGGCGAGCAGGGGCCGGGTGAAACGCAAATCAGGTCCGGATCCAGGGCGGCAATTTCTTCCACCGTCATCTGGTCATTGCGCACAACCGTAACCTCTTCGCCCAGCTCGCCAAAATACTGCACCAGGTTATAGGTGAATGAATCATAGTTATCTAGCATCAGCAACATGTTGTTAT
>CAZPNE010000211.1:0-1945 GCA_964588255.1 uncultured Advenella sp.
TTTCTTCCAGCTCGATATCCACATCGGGGTTTTCAAGCAGGAAAGAAGATAAGGCTTCTGACAGAAAAGAATGGGTGGCGGTCATGTTGGCCAGAATCCGCAGCTTTCCCTTGATACCGGTTGAAAAAGGCTGCAAGTCGGAATGCAGGCATTCCAGCTGCTGAAAAACACCTTTGGCGTATTTAAGCAGGATCTCGCCAGCCGGCGTCATTCTTACCCCGGTAACCTGGCGGATCAACAAACGCACCTTCAGCGATTCTTCAAGATTTTTAATTCGCGCACTGGCTGCTGGCAAAGAAAGAAAGGTTCTTTCTGCTGCACGAGTCAGATTGGATGTCTCGCCAATATTAATAAATAATTTTAAATCTGTTAAATCGTAGCGCATCTTAAATAAATTGAAAGGGGGTAGTTAAAAAATATGAATAAATAAAATTCACATTATGGCCTACTATACTCCAACCACATGTGTAAACCCTGAAGACATCGTGTTGTTAGGGTTGAACCCCTATTTATATCCTAAAAAAACCTTGGAGAGCAAGAATGAGTGGAATCGTAGACGGAAAAGTAGTTGTTGTAACAGGCGCTGGTGGCGGTATTGGCCGTGATATTGCCCTGGCTTTTGCCAATGCAGGTGCCAAAGTGGTCGTTAACGACATTGGTGTTTCCCTAACCGGTGAAGGCGGTGGCGATGGCCCGGCCAAAACCGTTGCCGATGAAATCATCAAGGCAGGCGGCCAGGCCGTCCCCAGCCTGGATAGCGTGGCCAGCTACGAAGGCGCCAACAACATCATCCAGACCGCCATTGACAGCTTTGGCAAGATTGACATTATTGTTAATAATGCCGGTAACTTGCGTGACCGCCTGTTTCACAAAATGAGCGAAGAAGAATGGCGTCAGGTGCTTGATGTTCACCTGAACGGTTCATTCTTTGTCAGCCGTGCCGCCGCCCCTTACTTCCGCGAGCAGGAATCTGGTGCTTTTGTACACATGACATCCACCTCCGGCTTAATTGGCAACTTCGGCCAGTCCAACTATTCAGCAGCAAAAATGGGTATTGTTGGCCTGTCCAAATCAATCGCCCTTGACATGTCCCGCTATAACGTACGTTCAAACTGTATCGCTCCCTTTGCCTGGAGCCGCATGACCAGCTCTATTCCGGCAGAAACGCCCGAAGAAAAAGCACGCGTTGCAAAACTGCAAAAAATGGAATCCAACAAAATTGCCCCTATGGCCGTTTATCTGGGCAGTGATGCCGCTTCTGAAGTAACCGGCCAGATCTTTGGTGTGCGCGCTAACGAAATCATGCTGTTCAGCCAGCCTCGCCCCATCCGTTCGGTTCACATGTCTACCGGCTGGACGCCCGAACTGATTGCCGAAGTGGCCGCACCCGCACTGAAAGGCAGTTTCTTTAAACTGGAACGTTCTCCTGAAGTGATCAACTGGGACCCCATTTAATCCCCGTTGCACAATCAGGAGATAACCATGCCTTTAGACTATAACCTTATTAAAAACTGGACCTTCCCCGACGTCGTACAGGAATACACCGTTAAAGACAGTATCCTGTATGCGCTGGGCATTGGCCTGGGGCAAGACCCCCTTGATGAAAACCAGCTGCAATTCGTTTACGAAAAAAACATCAAGGCCTTCCCCACCATGGCGGTTGTACTGGGTTATCCCGGTTTCTGGATGCAAGATCCGGCGGCCGGTATTACCTGGGTAAAACTGGTTCACGGCGAGCAACGCACCACCATTCACCAGCCTCTGCCGCCCAGCGGCAAGCTAACGGGTAAAATCAGGGTCTCCCACGTGATTGACAAAGGCGCCGAAAAAGGTGCCCTGGTGATTACCGAGCGCAAGCTGTACGATGAAGCAGGCACCCTGCTGGCCACCATCGAACAAACCACCTTCTGCCGCGCAGACGGGGGATTCGGTATCAGTGACGAAG
>CAZPNE010000212.1:0-1897 GCA_964588255.1 uncultured Advenella sp.
CCCCTGGTTCAATTACTTTGCCGAATACGGCTTCTTGCACGACCAGGAAACCTGGAACGAAAACCTTTCCATTCCATTGCTTGCCATCAGCCGCTACGCCGAGCTGCTGCGCAACGGCGAGGTTATCGACCGCCCCGTGGAACAGTTGCACGAAGACCGCGACGAAATCGTGGCCGAGTACCGCGCCTTGCTGGCCCCCGAAGAAGCCACCGCCTTTGACGAAGCCCTGGCCCTGTCGCGCAATGTGTTCCCCTATAATGTTCGCACGTATAGTGCAGTCATTATCGCGTGTGGTTTTAGTGCGATTGCTACCGTGGCCATTTCAGGTTCAACACCGTTTATGGCCTTAACTTCAATGGCCATGCCCCTGTCTTTTTTACCTGCATTTATCGGGTTGGGGGTGGTATTGGGGAGTGTGGGCGTCGTGTTTAACCGTATGGTGTTGGCAGGTCTGGATCTGTCATTGCAGATTGGTTTACGTTTTTCCCCTTATTTAATACCCGCTTTGCTGGGTGTGGTCATTGGCCCCATGCTGGTGGTTTTTCCTGAAGCGACCGGGGGCGGTGAATCCCTGGCAGTCTCTATTATCAATAACCCCTTGCCCATTGGTTTATTGGGGCTGGTGGTGTTGATACGGTTTTTTGGCACGGTAGCCAGTTATTCTTCCGGGGCGCCGGCAGGGATTTTTGCGCCTATTTTGGCGTTGGCCACTGCAAGCAGCGTGTTTTTAGCCGAGCTGTTGAATCTGATCATGCCCTTACCTCCTGGGGGAATAGTGGCATTTGCCGTAGCAGGCATGGCCGGCTTATTTGCCAGCACCGTGCGTGCACCGCTGGTGGGCATGGTGTTGGTCGCTGAGCTTACGGGGTCTTATGTGCTGGTGATTCCGGTTTTACTAACAGCCATCATGGCCAATATCGTGGCCGATGCCCTGGGGGGGGCGCCCTATTTATGAAGTGCTGTTAGAGCGCACTTTACGATTGTCCAAGAAAGCATAATAGGCCTGTTTGTAGGCCTGGTGGTTTATGCTTGAATTAAAAACTCAAATTTATTCTGGCTGACGGCTTCACCCATGGGGTTGTAAGTCATTTCGCTAAACAGGGTTTGACCACTTTTATGCACGGCAATAATGGTAGAACAACGCGTACCATAGTCGGGGCTGACAATAAACGGGCTGCTAAGCAGTCGTTCTCGTTCCAGAGAAAGTCCGGTATTGGGCAAATCGTTGTCGGGCGCCCGGGTATTGTCACGCAAAATGTCAAAAATAGCGGGTAATTGATCGGGCAGGAAATCAAGCTCAATACTGTCCAGCGCCTTGCGTAGCCGTTCTGCTTTGGGCCAGGGCGTATCCATCAGGTGGTTGGACAGGACATGGCTGCCCGGTTGCAGTTCTGCGGGTTCGGTCTGGTGGCTGCGATTGCTGATATAGATGCTTTTCTGTGGGGTGCCTACCACCAGGTTAAAGGCATTGTATTGTGCTGCCCGGGTCAAAATGGCGTTTGCATAATCCATGGGCGGTGTCTTTGCTTGCAGGAATTCACTTACCAGATGGCCACGACTTGGTGCCCCAGGGATGATGGAATTGATGTCGCGGTAATTGGTTAGCAGGGCAAAACGGCCATTTTTATTGATGCCAAGCCAGGTCCCACCGGCTTCACCGTCGATGCCGGCAATAATGCCGGGGTTATTTTCCCATGGGGCTGCTGCCAAGGCCTTGCGCTGGTGAAATTCGTCCCGGTTGGCCGCGATGAATAATGGCCACTCGGGATGTTTCCTGATGGATAGATAGGCAATGCACATAAAAATTTTCCCCGTAATAATCAGACCCTGTCTTCCCAGTCAATCCATTCAACAATGTAGGCGTTTAAATAGCCATTGACGGCCTGGCCGATCGTCG
>CAZPNE010000213.1:0-1876 GCA_964588255.1 uncultured Advenella sp.
TTCACCCTTTTGTTGGGGTGGTTATGTTTCTTGGCTTTTTTATCCAGTTTTTCCGTTACTGGAAATACAACTTCATCGAAAAAGAGGATGTTAAATGGCTGACATCCGTCGGTAAAATCCTCAAAGGTGAAGAAGTGGGTGATACGGGCAAGTATAATGCTGGTCAGAAAATCATGTTCTGGTTAATGACGGTTTGCATGTTGACCTTGCTTGGAACCGGAATTATTGCCTGGCGTCCTTATTTTGCCGACATGTTCCCGATTCCGGTCATTCGTATTGCATTATTGCTGCATGCCGTGTCAGCCCTGGTGCTGATTACGGGTATTATTGTGCATGTCTATGCGGCCATCTGGATTAAAGGCACTATTCGTGCCATGGTTGAAGGCGTGGTTACCCAGGCATGGGCCAAGGCACATCATCCCCGCTGGTATCGTGAAATCATGGCGAAAAAGAAAGCCAAGGATGAAGTGTCCGGACGTTTCTAGCATGACAGCCACACCACTTATAACCTTACCCGTCTGGCGCCTGAAACAGGGCCTTATTGACGAGACGGATGATTGCCTGAGCAATGAAGTACCGGTCGCCCTTGTTTACAACGGCATTTCACATGTGGTTTTGATGGCAACTCCACAAGACTTGCCGGAGCTCGCGCTGGGATTTAGCCTGACTGAGGGGATTTTATCCTCGGCATCCCAACTTTATGATGTGGAAGTGTTGCAAACCCCAGCAGGCATGCTGGTTAATATGGACATTGCCTCGGCAGCGTTTTTGCAACTGAAGGGACGGCGGCGTAATTTAAGCGGTCGTACCGGGTGTGGCTTATGTGGCATAGAAAGCCTGGATGTGGTCAAACCGGTTATCACTCCTGTTAAGGTAAGGCCCCATATATCTGCAACGCATATTTCAGATGCGCTTGATGCATTTGCCTCGTTGCAGCCATTGCGTGCGCAAACCGGTTCCGTGCACGGCGTTGCCTGGGTCAATGGCAGTGGTCAGATACAGGCTCTGTTTGAAGATGTGGGACGACATAATGCCTTGGATAAATTGCTGGGTTTTGGTGCCAGGGCAGGTTGGAACTGGTCAGAGGGGTTTGTATTGGTATCCAGTCGTGCCAGTTACGAAATGGTGGTCAAGTCTGCCGTTTTGGGGGTTGGGTGTCTGGTTGCCGTTTCGGCGCCCACTTCATTGGCTGTGCAATTGGCGCAAGAGGCCAATATGACGTTGATAGGCTTTGCCAGGCCAGGTCAGCAGGTGATTTACACCGGTCATGAATACATTACTTTGGCAGATTAAAGGGTTTAAATGGATCACATTAAATTAAAACCAAAAGAAGAAATTGAAAAATCTTTTTTTCATATTCCATTTTGGATCGCGCCAGATAAACATCTGTTTTTGTCCCGCAGTGAGCGTTTCACAAAATTGGCCAAACTGGAGAAATCCGACTGGAAATTGTATTTGCAGCTGTTGGCTGGCTTGTCTCGGGTTCAGCATGGTTTGCTGGCTGACGCCGATGCCGTTGTCCCGGAACTCAAGCGTAATGAGACGGCTTGCCTGCTAAATGTTCATAATACCCCGATTCCGTCCTGCTTTACACCCATGTTGCATGCCTTGTACGAGCGTATCAAGGGTGAATTGTCTGATCATATGGAACAAACCTGGCAACGCCTGCTGGCCATGCCGGTGCCTGATCAGGAAGCGCTGGCCCGGCGCCTGCTGCAACACGAAGCCGACGTAACTGACCAGGAATACAGTATTTGGGTGCATGCCGTTTTGCAAGTGATCTGGACTTACTGGGCGATGCAATTGCAGGAAACCGATGTGCCTTCACGTGATGAGCGTGTACAGTGCCCCTGCTGTGGCAGTGATGCGGTTGCCA
>CAZPNE010000214.1:0-1863 GCA_964588255.1 uncultured Advenella sp.
CAAGACCTTCTGAAATTTCATCCAGCAACAGGATATTGGCACCTGTGCGTAAAATGCGGGCAACCGCCAGCATCTGCTGTTCACCGCCTGACAGACGGGTTCCCGGGGAATTGCGGCGTTCCAGCAGGTTGGGGAACATGTCGTAGATTTCCGTCAGTGACATGCCTTGGCCGCCGGCGGTGCTGCCGTTGAGCTGGGGTGGTAACAGCAGGTTTTCTTCACAGCTCAGGCTGGCAAAGATGCCGCGCTCTTCGGGGCAATAACCAATGCCCAGGTGGGCGATTTTATGGGTGGGCAGGTTAATGGCTTCAACACCATGGATTTTGATGGAACCTTTGCGGGTGCCGGTTAATCCCAGCAAGGCCCGCAGGGTGGTTGTACGGCCTGCGCCGTTACGCCCTAGCAGGGTAATGACCTGCCCTTTGGGAATGCTGATGTTGACACCATGCAGAATATGGGATTCACCATACCAGGCCTGCAGATCCTTGATTTCAATTGCGGGTGCTGTCATGTTAGTGAGCCCCTTCCAGTTCACCTTCTGAGGTGCCCATATAGGCTTCCATCACGGCCGGGTTGCGGGAAACTTCCTGGTAATTGCCTTCGGCCAGCGTGGCGCCACGTGCCAGGACAGTGATTTTGTCGGCGATGGATGAAATAACGTTCATATTGTGCTCGACCATCAGGATGGTGCGTCCGGTGCTGACTTTTTTAATCAGTTGGGTGACCCGGTCCACGTCTTCATGGCCCATGCCCTGGGTGGGTTCGTCAAGCAGCATGAGTTCGGGCTTCATGCCTAGTGTGGTGGCAATTTCCAGTGCCCGTTTGCGGCCATAGGGCAGGTTGGAAGTAATTTCACTTTCAAATTCAAGCAGGTCTACTTCTGCCAGCAATTCCCTGGCCTGGTCGTCAAGTTCGTGCAGGCATTTGTTGCTTTTCCAGAAATGGAACGAGTTGTGCTGCTGGCGTTGCAGGCCTATGCGTACATTTTCCAGTACGGTAAGCTCGGGGAAAACGGCTGAAATCTGGAAGGAGCGGATAATGCCCTTGCGTGCAATTTGCGCCGGTTTTTCAGCGGTAATATTGTTGCCATTGAAAAAAATACTGCCCGAGGTGGGGCGCAGGAATTTAGTCAGCAAATTGAAGCAGGTGGTTTTACCGGCACCATTGGGGCCAATAAGCGCATGAATATGTCCGCGCTGGACCTGCAGGTTCACATCGTTTACCGCCACGAAACCAAGGAATTCCTTGGTCAAATTTTTTGTCTCTAAGATTAAATCACTCATGTTATGCATTAATTCTGAAAATTAGTGATTGAAAACACGGGTATGCCCCGTGCCTTTGGTACGGAATTAGTATGCGGTAGAAATAGATGGCATAGCTATAGGTGCTTTCCATAAGGTTTTAAGATTAAAGCGAGCTGAAATGAAAAAAGCGCAAAGAACAAGGTTCTTTGCGCTTTCATATAAAGAAATAATTTTTTATATGCCGCGTAATTGTAAAAGCGGCAGTATTGTTATACGTGTGTAATAAACTTGGTGACCAAATAGCCGTCAAAGGTTTCCAAACCGCCTTCACTGCCGATACCGCTGTCTTTCACGCCACCAAACGGTGTTTCTGGCAGGGCTGAGCCAAAGTGGTTGATATTGACCATGCCTGCTTCAAGGGTATTGGACGCTTTGGTTGCGGTTTGAAGCGAATTGGTAAATACATATGAAGACAGGCCGAAAGGCAGACTGTTGGCCCTGGCCAGGACTTCATCGGTATCGCTGAATTTGACAACGGGTGCAATCGGGCCGAACGGCTCTTCGGTCATGAGCTTTGCGTCATCTTTAATATTGGTGACAACGGTTGGCGGGAAAAAAT
>CAZPNE010000215.1:0-1857 GCA_964588255.1 uncultured Advenella sp.
TGGGAACCCGCTTTGAAACCCTGCAGGTTTACCTGTTCAATATGCGCCAGACCAGTGGCCATTTTACCAGCGCCATTGTGATCAGCTATTTTGTATTCATTCTGCTGTTTACCTTGTTTGCCAATCGTTTCAATAAATCATAAATCATGTCCTATTTAACCGTTTCCAATTTGGCCAAGCGATTTGGCGATACCGTTATTCTTGATGAGTTGAGCTTTACCATTGAAAAAGGTGAATTTGTGACTTTGCTGGGGTCAAGTGGTTGTGGTAAATCTACTTTGTTACGTTGCATTGCCGGTTTGACCCAGCCCGATAGCGGGTATATTCAGGTGGATAATGAAAACATCACGTTTGCGCCGGCCCAGCATCGGGGTATTGGCATGGTATTTCAAAGCTATGCCCTGTTTCCCAATATGACCGTGGAAGCCAATATTGCCTTTGGCCTGAATTTGCGAAAAATGGACAAGGGGTTGGTGCAAGAGAAGGTGGGGCAGGCGATTGCGCGGGTCGAATTGCAAGGCAAGGAAAAAAACATGCCGCATGAGCTGTCGGGCGGCCAGCGTCAGCGGGTGGCCCTGGCCCGGGCCCTGGTTATGGAGCCTCGTATTCTGTTGCTGGATGAGCCCCTGTCTGCACTGGATGCCCGTATTCGCCGCCATTTGCGACAGCAAATCCGCCAATTGCAGCAAGAGTTGCAGCTAACCACTATCTTTGTCACCCATGATCAGGAAGAAGCCCTGATGATGTCAGACCGGATTTTTTTAATGAACCAGGGCCGTATCGAGCAATCGGGTTCGCCAGAGCAGTTGTATGCACGGCCCAATAGCAATATGGTGGCGCAGTTCATGGGCACCTACAATTTTCTGGATGCAGGCAATACGCAACGCTGGCTTGGCTTGCAAACACCTAATGGTGTGGCTGTCAGGGCCGAAGCGATTATGCTGGATCATCCTTCCCTGTCTTTTGGCAATAAGGTTTCCCGGCCAATTGCCTCTATGATTACCGAGAAACATTTGCTGGGCAGTGTGGTGCGGTGCAAGGTGATGGCAGAAAACACGGTGCTAACCGTAGACAGCTTAAACAACCGGTTTTTGCCCAAGCTGGACATCGGCAGCAAAGTATACCTGCGCATTGATCCTTGTGAGTGCGTGGTTTTGGATAATTAATAGCGTTAAAAAACTCTTTTGCCTCCTGCCGCCCACGTGGCGACAGGAGGTTTTTTTATGGCCGAATGGCAATTTTAGTAATTACCCTTAAATACAAAATAATTTATGTGTGTGAAAATTAATTCACATATGGGAATTTAATAGAAGAGGGTATTTATGCATAAATGGATTGTTAAAGAAAACGCAATTGAAGGGTATAGTCCAGCCAATCATACGGGTACCGTTAACAAAAGGTTGATCAGTGCTGAAACGGTAGGCGCAAAACACATGGAAGTCCTGATCGGGACAATAGAAAAAAATCAGGGGGCTCTACCACATGCGCATCCAGACCTTGAGCAGGTCTGTTATTTGATTTCCGGTAGCGCCGATGTGGAAATGGATGGAGAGAAAGGCAAACTGGAGCCGGGTGATTGTTGTTATTTTCCTCCTTATAAAAAACACATTTTTACCGTCACCAGCGAAGAGCCCGCCAGAGTGCTTATTATTTACTCACCCCCATATGAAGAAAAGCTGGAAAGAGTCATTCGTTAGGCAATGGCTGGATAAAACCAAATTAAAAGTTAAAGGAGACAAAATGTATAAAACAGGTATCAAGAAAAAAATGACTGTCCTGGCCCTGAGCCTTTTCAGCAGTACCGTATTGGCAGCGTACCCGGAACAGCCTATTACGCTGGTGGTACCCTTTCCAGCT
>CAZPNE010000216.1:0-1843 GCA_964588255.1 uncultured Advenella sp.
AGAATTTATGGCTTCCGCCCAGGTAGCCGTGCTTGGGGCAAATGGAAAACGTGGGGGTCACGGTGATATAAGGCAAATGGAAGCGGCCTAAGGCACGCTTGACCAGGTTACGGCAGGCATCTGCGGTGGACAGCGGGTCGGTCATGTACAGGTGCAATACGGTGCCGCCGGTGTATTTGCGTTGCAGGTCGTCTTGCCTTTCCAGGGCTTCGAAGGGATCGTCGGTGAAACCGACGGGCAACTGGGAAGAGTTGGTGTAATAGGGCATGTCTGTGGTGCCGGCCTGCAGAATGTCGGGAAAGCGCTTGCGGTCTTCCTTGGCAAAACGGTAGGTGGTGCCTTCGGCAGGGGTGGCTTCCAGGTTGTACATGTGACCGGTTTCTTCCTGGAAGGCCAGCATTTTGGCGCGGATATGATCCAGCAGACGGATGGCAAAATCATGCCCCCACTCTGACGTAATGTCGTGGGCATCATGGGTGAAGTTGCGGATCATTTCATTGATGCCATTCACACCCAGGGTTGAAAAGTGGTTGCGCAGGGTACCCAGGTAACGTTTGGTGTAGGGAAACAGGCCGTTATCCATGTGTTTCTGGATTTCCGTGCGCTTCAGTTCCAGGCTGGTTTTGCCCAGTTCCATTAGTTCGTCCAGCCGCTTAAACAGGGCGGCTTCATTGCCGGCATATTGGTAGCCAAGGCGGGCGCAGTTAATGGTAACCACACCCAGGGAACCGGTTTGTTCCGCTGAGCCGAACAGGCCATTGCCCCGCTTGAGCAATTCGCGCAAGTCCAGCTGCAGGCGGCAGCACATGGAGCGGATCATATTGGGCTTGAGCTCGGAATTAATGAAATTCTGGAAATACGGCAGGCCGTATTTAGCGGTCATTTCAAACATCAGCTCGGCGTTGGGGCTGTGCCAGTCAAAGTCTTCGGTAATGTTGTAGGTGGGAATCGGGAAGGTGAACACCCGGCCTTTTTCATCGCCCTGCATCATGATTTCAATGTAGGCGCGGTTAATCATGTCCATTTCGGTTTGCAGCTCACCGTAGTTGAATGGCATTTCCTTGCCGGCGATAACCGGCGTTTGTTCACGCAGGTCTTCGGGGCAGATCCAGTCAAAAGTCAGGTTGGTAAAAGGGGTTTGCGTACCCCAGCGTGAAGGCACGTTCAGGTTGTAGATGAGTTCCTGCATGTATTGCCTGACGGTGGGGTAGTCCAGTTTGTCTACCCGTACATAAGGTGCCATGTAGGTGTCGAAAGAGCTGAAGGCCTGGGCGCCGGCCCATTCATTTTGCAGGGTACCCAAAAAATTCACAATTTGCCCGATCGCGCTGGACATGTGTTTGGGCGGGGATGACTCCACTTTGCCGGGAACGCCATTCAGCCCTTCGTTCAGCAGGGTACGCAGTGACCAGCCGGCGCAGTAGCCCGAAAGCATGTCCAGGTCATGAATGTGCAGGTCGGCATCACGGTGCGCCTGGCCGACTTCGGGTGGATAAATGTGGTTAAGCCAGTAGGTGGCAATCATTTTGCCCGAAATGTTCAGAATCAGGCCGCCCAGCGAGTAACCCTGGTTGGCATTGGCGTTAACACGCCAGTCCGCTTGGCTGAGATATTCATCAATGCTGGTCTGGGCATTGATCAGGCTTTCCTGTGACATGAATTAATCCTTGATAAACTATATATGGTGTTTGTTGTGATATTAAACACAAGATATAGTTGTTTCAAGGGCGGGTTTGTAATAAAGGCGGATTGCTTGATCTGGATTAATCTTCTGCTTGTTCCCATGCTCTGCGTCACTGCCATTAAGTTAAGGAAAATCCATTTAAAAACAATGTTTTTTCTG
>CAZPNE010000217.1:0-1836 GCA_964588255.1 uncultured Advenella sp.
GAACTCTTGCTACGCAATGAAACCGTTGACAGCATACGGCAGATATGCCGGGATAAAGGTTATAACGAACGTACCAGCCTGATTCTTGACGCCAATGGCAACTGGAATGCCATTCAGGAATGCACCCAAAGCATTTCCCTGTTTGGCGATCTGAAAATCCTGGAAATCACCATTCCCACCGGCAAACCCGGTAAAACCGGTGCCACGGCACTGATCAATCTTGCAGCACAGGTCCAGAAAGGTGAAATTACCGACACCATTATCGTTATCAGCCTGCCCAAACTGGACAAAACCACGGCCAAAACCAAATGGGCCCAACAGTTGCTGGCAGCCGCTACCGTTGTCAATATTGCCAACATTGATCGCCAGCAATTGCCCGCCTGGATCAAACAACGCCTGAAACGGCAAAACCAGTCTGTCGATGAGGCCACGCTTGCCTGGATGACTGACAAAGTGGAAGGCAACCTGTTTGCCGCCCATCAGGAAATTCTTAAGCTGGGCCTGTTATACCCCGAAGGTCAAATCCAGGCGGAAGATATCGAAATGGCCATTCTGGATGTTGCCCGTTACGATGTTTTTTCCCTGTCCAATGCAATGCTCGAGGGCAATGGACAAAGAACAGTCAGGATGATCCAGGGGCTTAAAGCCGAAGGCGAGGCACTGCCGCTGGTATTGGGTGTCATGACCTGGGAAATACGTACCCTGTACACGCTGGCAACCGCTCGTCAGCAGGGTGAAAACATTGCCGGTTTATTCAGGCAATTGTATATTTTTCCGCCACGCGATAAATTAATACGCCAGGCCCTTGAAAGGCTCTCGTTAAAACAGTTAATGGGCATGATTCAGCACGCCCATGACATAGACCGCCTCTTCAAAGGCTACCCCGTTAATGGCCGCATGGACGATGCCTGGGAAGAAATCACCCGACTGGCCTTAAAAGTCGTGAACCCGGCCATTTTATGAATAACAAGGTTGATATTTAACAATGACGCAATCTGTAAATGAACTCATGGAGCAAATCGGCATACAGGCCCGTAAAGCATCCAAATACATCATGCAAGCCAGTGACGAGCAAAAGTCAACGGCCTTGCGTTTCATGGCGCAACGTCTGCTTGAACAAGCCGACCATCTGAAAGCTGAAAATGCCAAAGATCTGGAAAATGCCAGTAACAACAATCTGGAACCTGCCCTGCTCGACCGGCTGACCCTTTCCGACAAAGCCCTCAACCTAATGGCCACCGGACTTAAGCAAATTGCCGCGATGGCAGATCCGGTGGGCAGTTTAAGTGCCACTCGTGTCCTGCCCAATGGCATTAACATCGCCCAAATGCGGGTACCGCTTGGCGTAATTGGCATTATTTACGAGTCACGCCCTAATGTCACCATTGATGCTGCCGCACTTTGCCTGAAATCGGGCAATGCCACAATTTTACGCGGTGGTAGCGAGGCCTTTCATTCAAACCTGGCCCTGGGTAATGTCATTCGCGAAGGGCTGGCACATGCTGGTTTGCCTGAATCGGTTGTACAAGTGGTCAGCACCACCGACCGTGCCGCGGTAGGAAAACTGATTACCATGACCGAATACGTGGACGTGATTATTCCCCGCGGTGGTAAAAACCTGATCAAGCGCCTTAGCGAAGAAGCCCGGGTTCCCCTGATCAAGCACCTGGACGGAAACTGCCACATTTATGTTGACCAGCACGCTGATCCTGAAAAAGCCTTTCAGGTTGCCCTGCATGCCAAAACATTCCGCTATGGCATTTGTGGCACCATGGAAACCTTGCTGGTGCATGCCAGCATTGCCCAGGAAGTATTGCCCCGTCTGGCACAAGCCTA
>CAZPNE010000218.1:0-1823 GCA_964588255.1 uncultured Advenella sp.
GCTGGGGACGTCGTGAATTAAGCATTGCCGAAACAGAAATGCCCGGCCTGATGGCAACCCGTGAAGAGTTTGTCGCTTCACAGCCCCTGAAAGGTGCCCGTATTGCAGGCAGCCTGCACATGACCATCCAAACCGGTGTGCTAATTGAAACACTGGTTGCCCTGGGCGCTGAAGTTCGCTGGGCTTCGTGCAATATTTTCTCTACCCAGGATCACGCTGCCGCCGCCATTGCCGAGCGCGGTATTCCCGTATTTGCCGTCAAGGGTGAATCACTTGAAGAGTACTGGCAATATACCCATCAAATTTTTGAATGGCCAGGTGAGCAGGCCAACATGATTCTGGATGACGGGGGCGATGCCACGACTTTGTTACATCTGGGTGCCAAGGCAGAAAAAGATATTTCCGTGCTGGCCAACCCTGGCAGTGAAGAAGAGCGCGTACTGTTTGCCGCCATCAAGGCAAAACTGGCCACCGACGCAACCTGGTACTCAACCCGCCTGGCACAAATCAAGGGTGTTACCGAAGAAACCACCACCGGTGTTCATCGCCTGTATCAGATGTCACAAAAAGGTGAGCTGCAGTTCCCCGCCATCAACGTGAACGACTCCGTGACCAAATCCAAATTTGACAACCTGTATGGCTGCCGTGAATCCCTGGTTGACGGCATCAAGCGTGCCACCGATGTCATGATTGCCGGCAAGGTTGCCGTAGTGGTGGGTTTTGGTGATGTGGGTAAAGGTTGCGCACAAGCTTTGCAGGCCTTGCGTGCCCAGGTATGGGTTTGCGAAATTGACCCGATTTGCGCGTTGCAGGCTTCTATGGAAGGCTATAAAGTGGTTACCATGGAAGAAGCCGCCGACAAGGCTGATATTTTCGTGACCGCTACCGGTAACTACCATGTGATTGATCGCAGCCATATGGAAAAAATGAAAGACCAGGCCATTTTGTGCAATATCGGCCACTTCGACAATGAAATTGACGTGGCTGCCGTAGAAGACCTGCAATGGGAAGAAATCAAGCCACAGGTTGATCACATCATTTTCCCCGATGGCAAACGTATCATTCTGCTGGCCCAAGGCCGCCTGGTTAACCTGGGTTGTGCAACCGGCCATCCTTCTTTCGTGATGTCCGCGTCTTTCACCAACCAGACCATCGCCCAGATCGAATTGTTCACACGTACCGATGCCTATCAAAAAGGCCAGGTCTATGTGCTGCCCAAACACCTTGATGAAAAAGTGGCCCGCTTGCACCTGAAAAAACTGGGTGTGCAGTTAACCACACTGTCACAACAGCAGGCTGACTATATCGGAGTTTCCGTAGAAGGTCCCTTCAAGCCCGATCATTACCGTTATTGATCAGGAAAACTATGCAATCCGGCTATCCTGAAATATCCGGATTGCACATGCGTTACTATGGATTTATTGTAAAAAAGCTGTCTTTGAGGCAGCTTCCCAATTCAATTTTCTGGAGCAGCAAATGTCATTAATACTTATCTGGTTGTTGCAGGCATTGTCATTGATGGTGGTTGCTTATATCCTGCCTGGTGTCACAGTGGCAAGCTTTGGCTCGGCATTGATTGCGGCAGTCATATTGGGGCTGGTCAATACAATTATTTATCCTGTCCTGGCATTTCTCACGATTCCCATTACGATTGTTACCCTGGGCTTGTTCCTGTTTGTCCTGAATGCCTTGATGTTCTGGCTGGCAGGCTCGCTGTTCAACGGGTTCCAGGTAGCTGGTTTTTGGTGGGCGCTGGCCGGGGCATTAATCTATAGTATTATTTCAGGGATCCTTTTAAGTCTTTTGAATTAATATGAGTTCGT
>CAZPNE010000219.1:0-1821 GCA_964588255.1 uncultured Advenella sp.
GCCTCAAGGCCATTCTGGATAATATTCGTGAAGTGATCCAGACGCACCGGCCTGACGACTCGGCGCTGGAAAAAGTATTTGTCAATACCAACCCGGTATCCACACTTTTGCTGGGACAGGCGCGCGGCGCCGCCATGTGCGCACTGGCAGACAGCAATCTGAATGTCAGCGAATACACGGCCCTGCAAATCAAGAAGGCCGTAGTGGGCAACGGGCACGCCAAAAAAGAACAGGTGCAATTAATGGTTCAGCATTTGCTATCGCTTAATGGCTTGCCTGCTCCCGACTCGGCCGATGCCCTGGCCTGCGCCATCTGCCATGCCCACGCCAATCCCCTGTTACAAAAGCTCAAATCCCACGAGCAAAGCCAGCTAAGCCATCAATCACGCATGCGGGCTGGCAGGCTGATTGGTTAACCTTTTTTTATATTGCATTATTATGATTGGACGTCTTACCGGCACCCTTATCGAAAAACTGCCTCCTACCATCTGTCTTGATGTCAATGGTGTTGGTTACGATATTGATGTGCCCATGAGTACCCTGTACGACTTACCCGAATTGGGTGCCAAAGTGACCCTGTTCACGCATTTGGCAGTCCGGGAAGATGCCCATACCCTGTTTGGTTTCCTGCATGCAGCAGAAAGAAGTACTTTCCGTGCCCTGATCAAGGTCAGCGGCATCGGTTCGCGTACCGCCCTGGCCCTGCTTTCTGGCATGAGTGTCAGTGACCTGGCGGCATCAATCGCCAACCAGGATGCGACATTACTGCTGAAGGTTCCGGGCATCGGTAAAAAAACCGCCGAACGTCTTTTGCTTGAACTGCGCGGCAAACTGGGAGATACTCACTCCACGCAAACAAATCCAGTTAACCACAGCCAAACCGATATCCTCAATGCCCTGATCGCATTGGGATATTCAGAGCGGGAGTCACAAGCTACGCTTAAAACCTTGCCGGTTGAAATTACCGTTTCAGAAGGCATACGAATGGCTTTGAAATCATTAGCTAAATAATTTATTAAATTTACATTATCAAATTTCAAGGAAATAATATGCATCCCCAATGGTTTAAAAAAGTTCTTGTTGCCACCGCCATCGGCAGCCTGTGTTTTTCAAGCGCAGCGATGGCCGAGAAAACCCTGAAAATGGCTTATGCCCTTTCCAAAGACTCCCATTACGGTGCGGGTGCCAACGCCTTTGAAGAGTCTATTGGCAAAAGCACCAACGGTGAAATTAAAATTGAACAGTTTGCCAACAGCGCGCTGGGCGGTGAGCGTGAAGTCATTGAAGGCCTGCAAATCGGTACGGTGGATGCGGCCATTTTATCTACTGGCGCCACCCTTAACTTTGTGCCACAAACCGGTGTTTTCGACATTCCTTTCCTGTTCCGTGACCTGGACCATGCCCGCAAAGTGCTGGATGGTGATATCGGCAACAAACTGCTGGCCGAATTCCCCAAACGTGGCCTGGTGGCCCTGGCATGGGGTGAGCAGGGCTTCCGTCACCTGACCAACAGCAAACATGCGGTCAAGACACCGGCAGACCTGAAAGGCCTGAAAATCCGTACCACCGAAAACCCGATTCACATTACCGCTTTCAAGGAACTGGGCATGTTGCCAACCCCCATGGCCTGGCCTGAAGTGCAAACCGCCCTGCAGCAAGGCACCATTGATGGCCAGGAAAACCCGCTTTCCGTGATCGTTTCCGCCAAGCTGTCCTCCCAGCAAAAACACCTGTCCCTGACCGGACACGTATATGGTCCTGCCGTGATTGTGGTTTCCCCCATGGTTTATGACAGCATGTCTGACGAAGACAAGGCAAAAC
>CAZPNE010000220.1:0-1817 GCA_964588255.1 uncultured Advenella sp.
TAAGGCGATTGGCCAGGTCAATGGATGGCTGGTTGTAAAACCCGGGCGACGGATTCAGCAGCACTTTAGCCTGGTGCTCGATAGCCTGCACGACCTCAGGAGGGCAATGACCCAGGCAGTTAACGGCCCAACCCTGCATGATGTCAAGATATCGTCGGCCATCCTGGTCCTCTAGCCAGGAACCTTCTCCTTTGACAAAGATCAGTTCGGGACGGGAGGTGATTTCCATTAACGATTTTACGTCAGCAGGATTAAATGCCATGACAATTCCTTTCAGAGGCAATGAACTAAACAAAACAGACACAACATTTTAGACAAAATCCCCGTGACTGTGCGATTAAAAATCAATTCTGTGGGCAAAGTTACACACCCGCATCTTAATGCAACAACGATCACTTCCAAAAAATTCACTTGCATTTATTTTTAACGATCTTTTTGGGTATTTTCAGTTATCATGAAGCCTGTCTTTGAATAAACCTTTTTCGGAAATTACAACTATGTTCGATGTTCTGGTTTATCTCTTTGAAAACTACTATACACCAGATGCTTGCCCATCTACCGATGTGCTTACCAAGCGTTTAGTGGCCGCTGGCTTCGAGCATGAAGACATTAGCGACGCCATTGGCTGGCTGTATGGTCTTGCCGAAACCACCGAACAAAGCGGTGAGTTGTCGGACATGTCCACCACCAGCACACGTGTTTATGCAAACTTTGAACAACGGCATCTGGGTTCTGAAGCCATTGGTTTTCTCTGCTTTCTTGAAAACTCCGGCGCCATCACACCTGCACTGCGTGAAATCGTCATCGACCGTGCCATGGCTACACCCGATGCCCCGGTCTCTCTTGAGCATTTCAAAATCATTACGTTAATGGTGCTCTGGAGCCAGGAAGCCGAAGTAGATCACCTGGTACTGGAAGAACTGCTCACCGAAGATGGGGCCAAACTCCTGCACTAATTACATTGGCCGTTTTGCGCCCAGCCCCAGCGGACCGTTACACGACGGCTCGCTGGTGGCCGCCATGGCCAGCTATCTTGACGCCCGTGCCCACCACGGCCAGTGGCTGTTGCGCATTGAAGATATTGATACCCCACGTGTGGTGGCCAGTGCCGATCGCATTATCATGCAACAATTGCAAGCCCTTGGCATGCAATGGGATGGCAATGTCGTTTGGCAGTCTTCACGCCTTCACCGTTATCAGGAAGTGTTCAATCAATTGAAAGAACGCGGGCTGATATACGGCTGCGCCTGCACCCGCAAGGAAATTGTCAGTAACGCCATTGAAAACGGCCGGCTTGGCCTGCATGGCGAACGCCCTTATGCCGGCACCTGTCGCCATGGTATTGCCGGCAACCGCCCTGCCCGGGCCTGGCGTCTTATGATGCCCGAAGGCATTAGCCGTTTTGTTGATCGTTGGCAGGGGGAACAAAGCCAGGATGTGACCAATGAAGTGGGCGATATTATTGTTAAGCGTGCCGATGGCCTGTTTGCCTACCAGCTAGTAGTGGTGATTGATGACCATGACCAGGGTGTTACCGACATTGTGCGGGGCAATGACCTGTTAAGCTCAACCGCCCGCCAGCATTGCATTGCCCGCATGCTGGGCTATCCCACCCCTCGCATGATGCATGTGCCCCTGGTTCTGGATGAAAACGGGCGCAAGCTGTCCAAACAGAACCATGCCACCGCGATTGATGTGCAAAACCCGCTGGCCAGCCTGAACAAAGCCTGGCTGGCACTGGGTTTTACCGCCTTGCCGGCCACCAGTGCAGCGCAATTCTGGCAGCAGGCCGTGCCGGTATGGCACCGGCGCTTTGG
>CAZPNE010000221.1:0-1813 GCA_964588255.1 uncultured Advenella sp.
AGTCAATATCGAAACCGACATACTTGTCGTCCTGTTTGAATTCAAACGGCACGAAGGCGGTATCAGTGGCAACAATCAGTTCTTTTTCCTGTGCGTAAGCGGTTGTTGCAACAGGTACTGCAAAGGTAATGGCCACACCCAGTAAAGCGGCTTTCATTTTATTCTTTAGCATAAGGTCTCCTGAATTCTTGAGTAAATATCCATGCCAGCAAGCCGTTGGTAACGGTATGCCCAAGCGCATTCAATATAACCCGATTCGTCCTTTCGTGAACAGTAAAAACACCTCTATTAAGGTAAACCCGAAAACTGCTTTGGCTTCCAGTGCCATCCTGACGCGCGGCCTTTTTGCCCGGCTACTGCGGGTAAGCGACAGGAAAACGGGCACTTGGGTACGGATATAATAGGCGTTTTGGTTTAATACAATCACATTTTTTACAAGGGGGAGGCATGCTGCCTTTTATTGACGTCAAGGGTACCGCCTATGAGGCCGGACAGCAACTGGGTGAATTTGGGCTTGCTGGCGCCAAGGCATTCCTGCTGAAGTCTGAAGACTGGGCCTATATTACCGCCTTCAAAAATGATCCTCGTGCCGCCCAAATGCAGGCCTTGGTCCGGCAACACTTTCCCCTGATCTGGGAAGAAATCCGGGGTCTGGCAAAAGGGTTGGGGCTGGATGAAACCGATGTGTTTTTATGGAATTGCCGTGGTGATATCTGGGCCATGAGCAAAGACGGCTGCACCACCGTGCAATACCCGCAAACAGCCGAACAGCCTTACCCGCGCATCTGCCACAATGAAGACGGCTACCCCGAATTCAATGGTTATTGTGCCATTGCCCGGGTGCAGATTAAAAACCAGCCAGCCTTTACGTCATTTATTTACCCGGTTTCCATCCCCGGGCATACCTTTGCCGTGACCGATGCCGGGCTGGCCATGGCGGTTAACAACCTGCGGGCGCGCCATGTTGGCAGTGGCATTCCTCGCATGGTGCTTACGCGCGCCATTCTGATGCAACCTGACCTTGAACATGCCGTTGAATTATTACGCAACCAGCCACGGGCCGGCGGTTTTCATTTAAGCCTGGCGCACCAGGACAGCCCCGAACTGCTCAGTATCGAGTTTTTCTCTTCAATTTGTTCGGTTAAAAAAATCAGCGCCAACAGCGTTCATGCCAACCATGCGATTCACCCTGAAACTGTCAATTACCCGCAAATTATTACCGGCTCTTCGGGCTGGCGCCAGCTGCGCGGGCAGCAGATGCTGGCTGAAAACGTAAGGCACCCATTGGAAATTCTGGCTGACACCAGCAATGCAAGCTTTCCGGTTTACCGCAAACAGGCCAATGATTCAGACCATGAAAACACCCTGGCAACGGCAGATATGCAAATTAGTGACGCTGGCATAGAATGGCAGGTATACGATGGTGCCTGGCCAGCCACACCGCTTTATGTTTTTCATAATGCCAATCTGGTGTCCAGCAACATTTAAAAACCCAATAAAAAAACCCCAAACCGCTGGGAAATTCCAGTTTTTTGGGGTTTTTATTCAACTTGCCTTAGCCGGAGATGCTTCCCTGCCAAAGAGACTGATTAGCTGTTTCTGTTAATTGAAAAATGACAAAAGCCAGTTAGCGCGTCTTTATAAGGAGAATCCGGGAAGGGTGCCAGGGCATTCAAGGCGCGTTTGGCCTCTTCCTGTGCAATCTTGCGAGTGTAGTCCAGCGCATCGGTGGCCTGAATGGCACGGGCAACCTCGGTGAAATCGGCTTCTCCGGTTTCAATGGCTTTATACACCAGGTCGCGCTGTTCAGGTG
>CAZPNE010000222.1:0-1804 GCA_964588255.1 uncultured Advenella sp.
TCCAGGCGGTAATGGGCCGGTTCTGGCTGGTGGGGCGCAGCTGCACCGAATAACCGGTAATCACGCCTTCATCTTCCAGTTTCAGCATGCGGTTGCGTACCGTGCCGCGTGAGACCTGCAGTTTCTGGGCCAGATCGGCCACGGTATAGCGGGCATTCTGGCGTAAAAGGGCAATCAGGGCTTGGTCAATCGTATCCATCATTGTCATTCCGGTAATGTGTTCTGTCATTATGATAGAAAATTGCTCAAATGTATGCAAAATGCGGGCTGTCAATTGATGGTGTCATGCCTCAGACTATAGCTAACAGTTTGAATGATAAATATAAATAGAGGAGGCTCCGCATGAATGCCTTATTACAGAATCAGTTAATGACTGAATTGATCCGCCCACAGGATATTGCCGCCATTGTCCAGAAAAAAGGCATGAAAGCCTGTCTTGACGGGGTTGCCAATTATATTTTGAAGGATTATTTGCGCTGGGATGAATTTGATAAATCCAAACGGATCGCCAAATATGTGGAAGATGGCGTGATGGAGCTGATGCCTATTGCCGATAAAACGCATTATGCGTTTAAATATGTGAATTGCCATCCGCATAATCCGGCCAAGGGTTTGTCTACCGTGATTGCATTTGGTGCGCTGGTTGATGTGGCCACAGGCATGCCAATGGCCATTTCAGAGCTGACCCTGACAACGGCTTTCCGGACAGCGGCCACATCTGCTTTGGTGGCCAAATACCTGGCCCGCAAAAACAGCCGTACCATGGCCTTGATTGGCAATGGCTCCCAGGCAGAATTCCAGGCCTTGGCCTTTCATTACCTGCTGGGTATTGAAGAAATCCATTTGTATGATAAAGATCCCAAGGCTTCTGAGAAACTGGCGGGTAATCTGGCTCATACCGGCATGAAGTTTGTGATTGCCAGCGATGTGGCCAGTGCTGTCAAGGGAACCGATATTATTACCACGGTGACGGCTGAATACGCCAAAGCCCATATCATTACACCGGACATGGTAGAGCCAGGCATGCATATTAATGCCGTGGGCGGTGATTCACCGGGCAAAACAGAATTGCACCCGGATATCCTGTCAAAGAGTACGGTGTTTGTAGAGTTTGAGGAGCAGACCCGGGTTGAGGGTGAATTGCAGAATGTGGCGGCAGATTTTCCGGTGGTGCATTTATGGGAAGTGTTTGGAAAGACAAAGCCGGGCCGCAGTGATCATAATCAGGTTACCCTGTTTGATTCGGTCGGGTTTGCGCTGGAAGATTATTCGGCCTTGAAATTCATGCGGGATGCCGCCCATGAACTGGGCCTGCTTCAGCACATATCGTTGGTGCCTGACTTGGCGGATCCGAAAGACCTGTTTGCTTATTTGGGAGTTGGCGCAGTGGCCGCAGGGCAGAAACAGCCCACTTGTCGTTCTCATGAGATACCGGTATCTATTGCCAGTATTTAAACTTATGGTGGATGAGGCGGTGAGGGCAAAGGTGAAACAATCGCTTTTGCCAGCAGGCATTCAATGTGAGAAAATGGGCCTGTCTGCATTCTAGGAATAAACACAGTGGATCTCCTGAACAGAAACGTCAGCCTGATTGGCGTACCCACCGATGTGGGTGCTGGCCATCGTGGTTCCAGCATGGGCCCCGAGGCTTTGCGGGTGGCGGGTATAACCCAGTCCCTGCAAAAACTGGGGCTTGAGGTACGCGATTGTGGCAATATTCAGGGTCCGGCCAATCCATGGCAGGTACCTGTCAATGGTTACCGCCATCTTGAGCAGGTTGTAGCCTGGAACCGGCTGGCCCATG
>CAZPNE010000223.1:0-1745 GCA_964588255.1 uncultured Advenella sp.
CCATGGAAGAAATATCCGTTGGGTCCAATAAAATTGCCGATATTGTCAGCATGATAGACAGCATTGCCTTCCAGACCAATATCCTGGCCATTAATGCCGCAGTTGAAGCCGCACGTGCCGGTGAGCAGGGCAATGGTTTTGCGGTGGTCGCTTCCGAAGTGCGTGCGCTTTCCCAGCGTAGTGCCGAGGCAGCCAAGGAAATCAAGCTGCTTATTGATGCATCGGTAGACAAGGTGGGTGATGGTGCCAAACTGGTTGGCCAGGCCGGTGAAACCATGAGAAATATTGTGACTTCCATTTCAGAAGTCACCACCATTATGGGCGAAATTTCTTCCGCAACCGAAGAACAGGCTACCGGGATTGACCAGATCAACCGTGCCGTTATCCAGATGGATAACGTGACTCACCAAAACTCGGATCTGGTTGAGCGACTTGCTGCTTCAACCGAATTCCTGAATGAAAAAATTGATGAAGCCATGAATACGATGGCCCTGTTTGTGACTAAAGGACATCGCTCATTTGTGGATCAGGCTATTTATCAATCTAAAAAGTCCAGCATTAAAAAATCACCGCCCATGCTTGCTGCTGGCAAAAAAGAAGTGCCATCACTTTCCTTGCAGGAAGCATGGGAACAGCGCATGGCGTTTGGCGAGAAAGACGTACCCCTGTTGACGGAAAGACCCGATGCAATGCGTTCTCCGCTAAGGGCTCATAAAAAGCAGGATGACTGGGTTTCTTTCTAATTAAAACCCGTTCATGATACGCCCCATCTGTTCAAATCCATTGAAGAAAAATCTTTCAAGGAATTGATTCAGATAGGGCAGCACGATCATTAGCAGCATCATGCTGAATGTAAGCGTGATGGGAAATCCTACCGCAAATACCGACAATTGCTGGGCTGTGCGGTTAAGAATACCCATGGCTAGATTAATGGTTAGCAAGGAAATAATCAGGGGCATGGCAATCAGCATCCCCGCAATAAAAATCTGGGCACTCCATTCAATAAGCAGGCCAATGCCATTCAGTTCAAGGGTGGCATCACTAATCGGAATAATCTCAAAAGACCTTGCCAGACCTGATATCAGGATAAGATGCCCGTTTCCGGCGATAAAAACAAGCATGGACAGGGTATTTAACATGCGTGACATGACGCTGGTATTACCACCGTTGGCTGGGTCAAAAAATGACGCAAAAGAAAGCCCCATTTGCAGGCCAATCAATTCACCGGCCATATTGACGGCGGCAAAGACAATCTTCATGGTAAAACCCATGGCCATGCCTATCACAATTTGCTTGGCCATCATGACCATAGCGGCCCAGGAGTCGGGGGGGATAGTTTCGAATGGGCCAATAAACGGAGAAATGGCCACCGTTAAAATTATCGAAATGCCAATCTTGACCATCACGGGTACGGTAGACTCGCCCAGGATGGGAGCACTGCTCACAAAAGCCGCGATACGGCACATTGGCCACAGGAACAGGCCAATCCAGGTGTACAGTTGATCCAGGGTAAAGGTAATCATAGGGGGAAACGGCTAACCGGATGCTTGCAAAGGCAGGCGTTTACTGCGCCAGGCTTGGAATGGAAATAAACAGTTCGCGGATATAGTCTGTGAGCGAGCCTATCATCCAGGGCCCCAGCAGTACCAATACGGCACCTACGGCCAGAATTTTAGGAATAAAAGACAAGGTCATTTCGTTGATTTGCGTTGCCGCCTGGAAAATGGCAATAACCAGACCCACCA
>CAZPNE010000224.1:0-1684 GCA_964588255.1 uncultured Advenella sp.
AACAGTCGCCTTGATGTGGCCAGTGCCATGGCACAGATTGAACCCTTGATGCCTGAAAAAGGCTGCAATGGCTATTGGCATGGCAAGCCGGGCCTTGAACAGGTGGCAGCTTAAGCCATTTTTGGAGAAATAGTATGGACAAGCCTTTTTTGCTTCCACCGTTTGTAAAAACGGTTTTTTCAAAACTGCCGTCTTATCCCGGCACGTTTTTCTTTGTCAACGGGCTTAACCTGTTATTGAAAAAGCATTTGCCCGAAGATGTACTGGCCCGTCTTGAAGAGAAAAAATTGCGCCTGGTGGTAAAAGATGCCGGCATTGCTTTTGACTATAGCTGGCGCAACCGTGCGTTTGTGGCCTGTGGCAGGCATCCTGATGAGCCCGACCTGATCATTTCTTCAAGCTTATATGATTATTGGCAGATGATACAGCGCAAGGAAGATCCTGATACTCTTTTTTTCAGCCGTCGCATGATGATAGAAGGCGATACCGAGCTGGGCCTGATGGTTAAAAACACGCTGGATGGCATTGATTTATCGGTGCTGTCGCCCGAGCAGGTATTAAAAAAACTGCCCGGCATGCAAATCATTGGCCGGCTGGTCAAGCCTGCCAATGATAATGATGCTAGGCATTCTTCTTTAACGTAAAGCGCGTAAACATGGCCGATACCTGCTCAACCAGTGATTCAGACGGGTATCCTGCCAGACTGGCATTGTTCAGGACGGCATCGTTGCAACCCTGGTCACGAAACAGTTGCCAGACATAATTATTCACCTTCATTTTGGCCAGGCTTCTGGCCAGTTCCAATAAGTCTTCTTCGGGTAGCAGCAGGGGGTGCAGGGTGGTGCGCAGTTCGTAGTCGACCCCGCTGGCCAGCACTGCCTGTAAACAGGCCAGGGCCTGGTCACCACTGCCGGCAAATTGCGTGATATGGGCGTACTTGTTGAATGTGGCCTTGATATCCAGACCCACCCAGTCCACCAGTGGCAGCACTTCTTTGAGCCGTCGAGGGTAAATGCCCGCGCAGTGCAGGCCGATTTTATAACCCAGTGTCTTTACCTGTTGCATGGCATTTTCCAGGGCCGGGTCGATGGTGGGTTCGCCACCACTGAATACCACGGCATCAATCAGGCCGGCACGCCGCTGCAGGAATGTCATGATGTCGCCCCAGTCCAGGGGGGTGTCGGTTCCCCGTTCCTGCAAATGCGGGTTATGGCAGTAACCGCAACGCCAGGGGCAGCCTTGCACAAAAAGCACGGCGGCCATCTGGCCAGGGTAGTCTGAGGTGCTGAAGGGGGTCATGCCCCCAACCCTGAGTGAAGAAACGGGTGCTGCGTCAGGAATCAAAGGCGGGCCTCTTTTTCGCTGAAGTATTTTCTTTCATGAAATTCGCCTTTTTTGCCAATATTGAATGAAGAAACCGGGCGGTGGTAGCCCATGACCCGGGTCCAGATTTCGCATGGCTGGCGCTCGTCGTCGCTCAGTGTGATATTTGCAGGTTTGTTCATGAGGGTATTTTTCATTTCTATTCCTTTAAGATTAAATTTGTTTGGATTGGGCTGGTTTGGGTTAAATGGATCTATGCGGCTTCTTTCAGTTTTTTCTGAATCAGTTCATCGTCGCATTTCGGGCAGAATTTATGGCTTCCGCCCAGGTAGCCGTGCTTGGGGCAAATGGAAAACGTGGG
>CAZPNE010000225.1:0-1662 GCA_964588255.1 uncultured Advenella sp.
TCGGTGGTTCTGGTTGCCGCGCTTTTGGGCGCTGAAGATGTCTTGATTATTTCCCTGGCCCCCAAATCGGCTACCATGCCGATTGCCATGGGTGTTAGTGAAAAGCTGGGGGGCCTGGCTTCGCTGGCAGCGGTGGGGGTCATGGGAACCGGTGTTTTTGGCGTCATGACTGCCCGTTATATTTTTAAAATAATCCATATAGAGTCACCGGAAATCAGGGGGTTCATGCTGGGCCTCACGGCGCACGGGATTGGCGTGGCGCGTGGTTTCCAGATCAGCAACGAAATAGGCACCTTTGCGGGCCTTGGAATGAGCCTTAACGGTTTGTTGACCGCTTTTTTGGTGCCTGTGGTGGTCGCCATGCATTTTTTCCTGTTCTAAACAGGCGTACTATAAGCTGCCGGCGGGTATCGTGCCAAGGCTGGCCAATGGCATATTGCATCGTTGTTGATGCTTAATGCTGGTGCAGCTGCTCTACCGCCGATACCGGAACCTGGTCCTGTTTTAGCAGGCCAAGCAGAAGCTGGCGCTGTTCGGCCGAAAGCATCTCCCGTTCCCTGAGCAATTGTTCAATCAAGAGTTGTTGCTGGTGCTCCTGCAAAAGGGCAATGGCATCACGCTCCGTTTCAATGGCTGTCCGGTTGGTGGGTTCGGAAAAAATGGCATCAATCATGGCGTTGCGATGATGTGCGATTTTAGTGGCGGCCTCGCCAAATTGAACCAGGAACGGTTGTTCAATTTTCTGCCATTGCTGTTCCTGTTCTGCATCAAGCTGCAGATAGGCGGGCAGGCTTGTGGCAGTATTTGTGCTTTCGCTCCAGTAATGCCATCCCAAGGCCGCTAATACGCCTATGTTCAGGCAGAGGGAAATCATCAGTAATTTACGCAGGGAGTTCGTATTCATTGGGATCAGCTTCCTGTATTGCAAAGCGGGGTGCCGGCACAGATATTGCCTGGCGGTATCGAGTCAAAAACATTCATCGCCATCATTTTGACGGGTTCTTGTGGGGGAGCATTATACAGTTGCCCGCCAAACACCAGTCCCAGCGTCAGTGCCATGGCAGCCGATCCGGCCGGCAGCCACCAGCCACCCATCAGCCTGTCAAGCAATGTATGAAGTTTGCGAACGGGTGGTGGCAAGGTTTTTATCTGCCTGCCAGCCTGAAGACGGCCTTCCAGCATATTGGCCAGATCAAAATTCAGTACCGGCTTGGGAATTTCCTGAAAAGCAACATGCAATTGTTGCAACTGTGCGAATTGTCCCGAACAAATGGGACAGTGGTGTAAATGATCCTGCAGTTCGGCTTTTTCCTGACCAGATAAAGCCTGATCCAGAAATGCGGATAAAGCAGTATTGCGTGGGCATGATTCATTCATGACTTTCTCCTGTTTGCCGTTTGAACGCAGTTAAGGCGGCAACCCTGGCCCGGGCCAGGCGTGATTTGACAGTCCCTTCGGACACTTCCAGAATGGTGGCGATTTCGCTATAGGATAAGCCTTCCAGTTCACGCAGCAGTAAAATTTCCCTGTAATTCGGGTTGATAGTGTCCAGTGCCAGCAGCAGTTGTTGGTAATCCTGGCTGTTGATCAGGCTGTCCTGCGGGCCGGCAGAGGTTTCAACCAGTTGCCGGTTTTCATCCTCTTCATCCAAAGAAGCAAAAA
>CAZPNE010000226.1:0-1651 GCA_964588255.1 uncultured Advenella sp.
CGAAATGGTTGATCAGGACATTGAAGGTTTGGACCACACCGGCAGACAGGTTGATGTCGGCATGAGGAATCACTGAAGCCACCGAAAGGCCGCCAATAGAACTCAGGCAGATGGCGGCAATCATCAGGAGCAGCATGGCTATCGGGTAGTCGCGGCCGGGGTTTTTCATCTCGTTCACGTGGGTTGCGGAAGCTTCAACACCCATATAGCTCAGGATGAAAGCCACAAAAACGACCAGTGTGCCGATTTGGGTGAAATCGGGGAAAAACGTGGCGGCACTGATTTCAATGGCCAGGGGCGCACCGCTTAGCAAATAACTGATCGCAAGGGCGACAAGGATCAGAGCGGGTAACAGGATGCCGGCAAAAAAACCGATTTTGGCAATTTGTGCGGTATATTTCGTGCCGCCGAACTGCGAAAAGGCAAGGGCCCAAAGGATGATCAGGGAGGCAATGGTTTTGGTGACCGGGTCGGTATTAAGCGCAGGCCAGTTCAGAATATAGGAAAGTGCTCCCAGGACGAAATACAGCATGGGAATGAACCCCACCGCTATTTGCAAATAGCCAAAAGAAATGGCGGCAAAACCCCATTTTTCCCCCAGTGTATTGGAGACCCAGGTAAAGACGCCGCCTTCTTCCCAGCCTTCAACGGTGGCCATTTCCGCAGCACACAGGCCAACCGGAATGAACCATAAGAGTCCACCAAGCAGCAGGAAACACACCAGGCTGAAACCGGATGTTGCAAAGGTGGGATATTCATAAACAGCCATGACCATGGATGCGGTAATGGCAAAGAATCCCAGCAGGGACAGCTGTTTGCCAGTATTGGTAGCAGATGGTTTCATGATTGTTGTCTCAAGTAGATTATCCGTGGTTAAAACCAGAACCTTCTTTTTCAGTCAGCGGATGGGAAACAGGGTGTTTCTCGAAGTAATCGAGTGCCCGTTTCATGTCTTCAAGCAGCAGGCTTCCCAGGTCTTTGCTGACGCCATGGCGCACAAGAATACGCTGGATGACCAGGTCTTCGCGGTTGGCCGGCATAGAGTAGGCGGGAACCTGCCAGCCACGGCTGCGCAGACGATCGGCAAAATCATAAAGCGTGTAGCCGCCGATAGCCTGGCCTTCTTTCAGTTTCCAGGCCAGGGCGGGAATACCTTTTTGGCTGTCGCCATCGAAGAGAATCTCGAATGGACCCATATTGCCGATTTCTTCTGCCATGTATTGTGCGGTTGCATAGCAGGCATTATGGATTTTGGCATAGCCCTCACGGCCCAGGCGCAGGAAATTGTAGTATTGCGCAATGATCTGGCCACCGGGACGGGAGAAATTCAAGGCAAAGGTGGGCATATCGCCACCCAGGTAATTCACATTGAAAATAAGCTCTTCGGGCAAATCAGCCGCTTCACGCCAGACAACCCAGCCGGCCCCCAGGGGAGCCAGGCCAAATTTGTGGCCAGACGTATTGATGGATTTGACACGGGGCAGGCGGAAGTCCCACTCGATATCAGGGGCGCAAAATGGGGCCAGAAAACCGCCGCTGGCGCCGTCTATGTGCATGGGGATATCCAGGCCGGTTTCCTGCTGCAGTTTGTCAAGCGCATCGTGTACCGCTTTGACCGGTTCGTATTGGCAGGTAAACGTCACGCCCAGGG
>CAZPNE010000227.1:0-1618 GCA_964588255.1 uncultured Advenella sp.
TGGGCAGGGAAATAAGCCCCATTGAAATCACCGATGCGGAAACCACCCCGGTGGTAGCTGCCAGCATGGCGCCCACCAGCACAACAGCAATAGCCAGGCCGCCACGAATAGGTCCAAATAACTGGCCAATGGTTTCCAGCAGATCCTCGGCCATGCCCGATCGTTCCAGTACCAGCCCCATTAAGGTAAAGAACGGTACCGCCAACAAGGAGTCATTTTGTACAATGCCAAAAATACGTTCAGGCAAGGCCTGAAGGAAGGCAAAGGTAAACTCTCCCATGAAAATACCCAGCAAACAGTACAAAATACCGTTTGCCGCCAGAGAAAATGCGACCGGAAAGCCTAACAGCAAAAAGCCAATCAGGGTCAGGAACATGATCGGTGGCATGTTATTGATGATGAATTCCATGCTTATTTCACTCCTGCCTGTTGTTCACGCTGTGCCGCTTCACGGGCAATTTCTTCTGCCAGCAATTCTTCCGATGATTTGGCGCTTTGGCGGGCCAAGGGATTAGGCCCCTTGCCGGTAAGAAAAGCCGTACATTTAATAATATGAGAGATTCCGGACAATGCCAGCAGAAGGAAACCAAACGGAATTAACAGTTTTACCGGCCAGCGGACCAGCCCCCCGGTATTGGAAGACTGCTCCAGGGTTTCATAAGACAGCATGAAAAACGGCCACGAAAGATAAATAATCAAGGCGCAGACCGGGAGCATAAATAGAATCACACACACCAGGTCAATGATGACCTGCGTACGCTCGGCCATACGCTGTGAAAGAATATCTACCCTTACATGCTCATTTTTCAGGAAAGTGTAACCAGCGGCCAGCAGGAAAATAGCCCCAAACAAATACCACTGGATCTCAAGCCAGGCATTGGAGCTGATATGAAACACTTTGCGAAAAATGGCATTTCCAGCGCTAATTACCACCACAACAAGCGTTAACCAGGTAACAAACTTGCCGGTAAAGGTATTGAGCGAGTCAATCAGCCGTGAAATGGAAAGTAAAAAACCCATGAAGCTCTCAATCGTAAAACAAAAACCAATTGGTATTCAAGCATGGACATCTTGAAAAAAGGATGTCCGCTGAATATATTTTTTATCTGAATAAACCGGATATATTCCGGGATGGGTGATGATAACTGATTAACCACAATTTGTAAGTCAACATTAACCCTTGATGCAATTTTAGTTTGACAAACCAGAGTTATTTAAGGAAATTTAGGCTCTAAATTAACCCTCATTCAAGCTGTGTCTTAGGACTGCAGCAAGGAGTGTAATGGGTGATTAATATCGAACTGGCTGAACGAATTCAAGCCATATTCTTCCGGGTAATCAACCTGGGCCAAATACAGGCCATCAGACATGAAAGTAGGCGCCGCAAACTTGCGGTTTTTTTCTCCAAGCAAGGACTCCACCCAGTCGCTTGGGTAACGCCCTTTTCCCACATAGACCAAAGAACCAATGATATTACGCACCATATGGTGCAAAAAGGCATTGGCTTTCAAGGTAAACACAATAAAAGCACCCTGCTTTTCTATCTTCAGCAGCTCCATCGCCCTGACCGGGCTGGCCGCCTGGCACTGGGATGAGCGAAAACTGCTGAAATCATGCG
>CAZPNE010000228.1:0-1602 GCA_964588255.1 uncultured Advenella sp.
TGTGGTATTGCATCCTATTTCCTCCGCCAGTACGAACTGGATCAGGTTCACGGGTATTTTCTCAGCCTTTACCACAATGAGTAAGGCACCCCGACAAGATGCAAGAAGTCTAGCGTATTATGAGGAAACTGTCCAATCAAGCAACGTGCTGTGCGAATCGCGAATCAAGGCCAGCGTCTGCTGCGCAATCACCCGCTCTTCATTGGTGGGAATAATATAAACGCCAATTTTGCTTTCAGGGGTACTGATGCAGGCCTGGTTGCTTTCATTAAGAACCGGGTCAATGCTGACCCCCAGCCAGGCCAAATGCCTGCACACTTCACAACGGACCAGCGCGCTGTTTTCTCCAATACCGGCAGTAAACACCAGTGCATCCAGCCCCTGGGTGGCCGTAAGCATGCCGGTAATGCCTTTGGCAATATGGTAAGTAAAATATGAAAGGGCCAGCCTGGCACGCGGATCAGGGTTGTCCTGCAAATCCCGTATATCTGAACTGATGCCTGAAAGCCCCTTCAGGCCCGATTCCTTATACAGCAGGTGCTGGATTTCATCATGAGTCATGCCCTGCTCAAGCATCCACAATACCACACCGGCATCCATCTGCCCGCAGCGGGTACTCATGGGCAGACCGTCCAGCGCGGTAAAGCCCATGGTTGATTCCTGACTGCGGCCATCTACCATGGCGCAGGCCGATGCACCCGAGCCCAGATGGGCCACCACCACTCTGCCCGCCACCACATCGGGATAATCCTGCCGCATTTTGCCTGCAATGTAATCGTAAGACAAACCATGAAAACCGTAGCGGCGAATACCTTCTTTATAATAAAACTGCGGCAAGGCAAAACGGTCTGCCACCTCGGGCTTGGAGCGGTGAAAAGCGGTATCAAAGCATGCCACCTGCCTGATATGCGGCCAGTTTTCGAAAATGACATGAACCGGCTCAAGGTTGTTGCGCTGGTGCAGGGGAGCCAGCGAGACCAGGGCATCCAGCTTTTTCAGCACCTCATCATCAACCATGACACTGTGATCATAATCAGGCCCGCCATGCACGATACGGTGCCCCACGGCCAAGGGTTCTTTGGTTATGACCGTACCCAGCCAATCGCCAACCACCCGCTGGGAAAGCTGCAGGTTTTGTGCCTGTTCCGGCAGCAAGGTCTGCTCTACCAGCACTTTTTGATGCCTGTCCTTAACCTTGAAAGACGGCTGCCTGCCGCCAATGCCCGACACCTGCCCGCCAAAAGAAAACTCAAGCGTATTCATGCCATCGGTTTCATAAACATGGAACTTCAAACTTGAACTTCCCGCATTCATGACTAAAATTGTATCTTGCATATATTCAACCCGCCTTTTTATTTGCCAATGGCCCTGTTTTTAACCAGGCTGTCAGCATACACCGCCGCAACCGCACAAGAAGCCAAACGGGTTCGCTCGCTGTCAGCCCGGCTGGTCAGGATAATAGGTACCCGCGCACCCAGCACGATACCGGCTGCATCGGCACCTGACAAAAACGTTAAGTTCTTGACCAGCATATTGCCGGCTTCCAGATCGGGCACCACCAGAATCTGGGCATGTCCGGCCACCGGAGACTGGATGCCCTTG
>CAZPNE010000229.1:0-1574 GCA_964588255.1 uncultured Advenella sp.
CGATGCGGTCATTATTCTCACCGGCAAACCAGAGTTCTTCCTGCCCGACAACCCAAACCGAAGATTCCGCCCGGGACAGGTTCCCCTGCTCATCCCGGACTTGGGCTACCAGACTGACACGCCCGGTTTCCGTCAGGGAAACATCACATTCAAGCCGGCCGTCATGATTGGTGCGGCCTTCACAAACCGTACCCATATCCTGGCTCACGCGCTGCGTGTCGTAACTGTAGAAGCCACCTACCAAACGTTTGCGTACGGTATGGGCGGTGTATTTGACGGCCTGGACCTGAATAGGGGTTTGCCCAAGCGGCTTGCCAGACGGTGTCAGGGCCAGCGCGGTGATTTTGGCGTTTTTTCCCTTTTCAAGATAGTAACCGGTACGAATACCTGCCACAATCTTGGCCGGCCAGGCCGCAACCTGCTGGCTCAGGGTTTGGATTTCACCGTTCGGATCCAGGAAACTGGCTTCAAAGGTAAAGGTTTTGGCTTGTTTAACCTCTGGAACAGGGGTAATTTCCAGCCGTGCCCCTCCTTTGTCATCCAGCTCCAACCGTTTTTTATCCACAAACAGTCGTGTCGCAGAATCAGACTGCTCATAGTCATCTTCATCCTTTATCGTGCGAGGCGGCTCAAAAGAAAAATCGCTGTAATCGGCAAAAGACACTGAGCGGTCCCGTGCCATGGCCGAAATGGTCACAGGCAACTGACCCGCCGCACCACCGGCTATGTAATTAAGTTGCAAATCCAGATCAAGCGCATGCGGTGCAACAATGGCCCCACCTTCCTGCCCGGGCTGGGCAATTTTCAGGCTGCCTGTGAGCAGTGGCAATTTAAACGCCTCGACCCTGAAAGAGGCGCTGCCAAAATAATCGCTGCCCACACTGTCAAACCGTGCCTCATACTCACCCAGCTTGGCCGATTTCGGAATCGTCCAGTTCGTGATGGCACTTAGGCCACCACTGGGGCTTGGCTGCCATTCGACGGGAACTTCGTACGTATCAGAAGAACCAATATGCGAAATGGTCAATTGCACAGGCCGGCGCCCGGCATCAGGCAACGCAAAACCATCGCGGGTTTCGGTGCGGATAAAGTGCTTCATGGACACGGTTTCACCGGCCCTGAACAGGCTGCGGTCAAAAACCGTGTGGGTTTTCAGGTCAAGCTGATCGCTGCTGTAACCCATGGGCACGTTAAAGCGCCAGGGCTCAATGCCCCGGTCCCAACTGGTCAAGGCAAAGGAATAATCGGGCATTCCGTTGGCCATAGGGTGGGTCTCGGGAATTCGCACAGACACAAAGTAACCGCTCATGCCATTGTTTTCGCAATAATCCTTGCCTTTGACGGGCTTCTTCAGATGCCAGATGCCGTGTTCACCGGTTTGGCCGCCCGCCACCACCTGACCGTCGCAAGCCAATACATTCACCTGCGCATCAGGCACCGGTTTGGCATCATCCAGGGTGGTAACCCAAACCAGGAAATCATCCTTGCCCTTTTTAACGTGCACGCCCAGGTTGGTCAGCAATACTGCCGTTCGCACATACATGGGGTTACGGTCTTTCAGCAAGGACTGTCCC
>CAZPNE010000230.1:0-1572 GCA_964588255.1 uncultured Advenella sp.
TTGCCGCATTTCTTACCTGGTTTGGCTACGATCTTGAAGCACCGTTTACCTATGAACCCGTAGGACCCAAAGCATTTCCGCTTATGCTTGCACTCATTATTGCCCTTTGCGGTGTACGCCTTATTTACAAAGGTGGAAATTCAGTTGATCCTAATCCGGAAGGTGCCAATTTCCGGATTATGACCATGGTCGTCTATGTTGCCGCTTATGCATTTCTCTTTCAATGGGTCGGTTTTATTGTATCTACAGCACTTATGAGCATTTTTGTAGGCAGGCTGTTTAATGGCACATGGATCAAATGCATTATTGGCGGTGTTGTAATGGGCATTCTTTTCTTTTTGCTTTTTGATAAAGGCCTGGACGTCGTATTGCCAACCGGTATTCTTGGAGATCTCCTATGAGTGGATTAATAGACCATTTAACTATCGGGTTTGGTGTTGCCTTTTCAGGCATCAACCTGCTTGTGGCAGCCCTTGGCTCATTTATTGGCACCATTGTTGGCGTATTACCCGGGCTCGGACCCATTAATGGCGTAGCCATGCTAATTCCTATTGCCTTTGCCATGCAGCTGCCCCCTGAAACAGCCCTAATCCTGCTGGCTGCTGTTTACGTAGGTGCCGAATATGGTGGCCGGATTACCTCTATTCTTATTAACGTACCGGGTGAAGCGGCTGCCGTAATGACCACACTTGACGGTTATCCTCTGGCACGCCAAGGCTTGGCCAGCGTGGCATTATCACTGTCTGCCTGGTCTTCATTTATTGGTTCCACCATTGCCATTTTCGGCATATTGCTTCTGGCCCCCCTACTGGCCAAATGGGCGATTGCTTTTGGTCCTGCCGAATATTTTGTTTTGATGGTATTTGCTTTTTGTGCCCTTACCAGCCTGTTGGGCGAACAACCGGTCAAAGGGATTCTGGCCGCCATGATTGGTCTGGCTATTGCCACCGTTGGTGTCGATGCCAACTCCGGCGTTTACCGATATACCTTCGATTTACCTAATCTGGCCGATGGTGTTGATTTTGTGGTGGTGGTGATTGGTCTTTTTGCCGTTTCCGAAATGCTGCAAATGCTTGAAAACCTGCTAAGCGGTGTTTCAATTGAGGTACCCAAAAGCAAACGCAAGTTATTCAACTTAAAAGAAATGTCATCCACTTGGTGGAGTACGGTTCGCTCAGGTATCTTAGGTTTCTTTATTGGAATTTTACCGGGAGCCGGTGCCAGTGTTGCCTCTGCCGTTGCTTATGCCAATGAGAAAAAACTAATTGAAAGTAAAGACCCTGAAGCCAAGTTTGGTAAAGGTGACCTGCGTGGCCTTGCTGCTCCCGAATCAGCCAACAACAGTGCCGCAACGGGTTCATTCATTCCCATGCTGGCACTGGGTGTACCCGGTTCTGGTACAACGGCCGTTATGATGGGTGCGCTTACGCTTTACAACATCACGCCAGGACCAGTCCTGTTTGAGACCCAACCTCAGCTGGTATGGGGGCTAATCGCTTCCCTGTTCATTGCCAACGTCATGCTGCTTTTAATGAACATTCCCATGGTACGGGTATTTGCAGCCATGTTATC
>CAZPNE010000231.1:0-1572 GCA_964588255.1 uncultured Advenella sp.
TCCCGTTCAATGCGTATTGTCATTTCAGATTCCTTAACGGTTTCATTTCAAAACATGCCCTTGCCCAAATCTTGCGACCCACCACTGATTCAAGTAATAATAAATATCATTCACTTGTTTTTCAATTATACGCACTGCCGCCATGATTAAGGTACATTAACGTCAGCCAATACCGATTACACACTGGCCAACCCCCAATATCCCTTGTTTCAAACAGGAGGTTTCTCCATGCAGACCAAACTTCATTATATTTACGACCCATTGTGCGGCTGGTGCTATGCCGCGGAAAGCCTGCTAGAAACCGCCATGGCCTCGGGCAGTGGTTTATATGAGCTTGAATTGCATGCGGGCGGCCTTTTCCAGCGCATGCACATTCCTGCTGGCAAACGCGACATGATCCGGCAATCGGATGCCCGAATTGCCCAAATGACCGGCCAGGTTTTTGGCGAGGCCTATCTGAACGGGCTATTGGACAATCCGCAAACCATTTTTGATTCCCTGCCACCCATTGCCGCTATTCTTGCAGCGGAAAAACTGCAAAAAAACCATGCCCCGTTTATGCTCAAGGCCATCCAGCATGCGCATTATCGTGATGGCAAACCGATTGTACAAGTGGACGTGCTCACCGATATTGCCGAAACAATCGGACTGGATCGTCATGAGTTTGCCATGGCTTACGAAGAAATACTTTCAGGCCCCATACAACACCATATTGATGATACCTTAAGGCTGATGCATTACGCCGGGGTGAACGGGTTCCCCGCCTTTGTGCTGCAAAAAGGCGAGCGCCTGGAAACACTGGAACATACCGGGTATTATGGCCAACCCGAAGCGTTCAGAAATATGCTGGCAGACAAACTTGCCCTGCCAGGGACCTGAGCGGGCAGATTCTCAGGCCGGAACCAACAAATACGCGGGTATTGATAACTTTAACTTTAATTAAGTATGGGCCTGTTCGTACGTCTGTTATTCGGCGGGCGTCAACCGCCTGCCCGGCCACTTCAATTTCAGTTCACTTACCAGCACGCCCAATAAAATCAGCCCGGCACCCAAAAATGCCAGGGCAGGCAAACGTTCCCCGTAAATACGACCAATCACCCCTGCCCAAACAGGTTCTCCCGCGTAGATCAGGGTGGCCCGCGTGGCCGATACATATTTTTGTGCCCAGTTCATGGTGACCTGGATAAATGCGCTTCCAAGCCCCAGAACCAGGCTACAAACAAACAGCAGCCACGAAAATGCAGGCACCGTTTCCCCCACACCGGCAGAAACAACAAAGGAAATCAGCGAGGTGACTGCCAGCTGCACAATAGTGACCCTGAACAGGTTGATGGTGCCGGCAAAACGGCTGATCAGGATAATTTCTGCCGCAATGGCCAACGCTCCCAGGGCCGTTAAGAACTCCCCCTTGCCGATACCGCCACTAAGCCCCTCGGGCCCGGCCAACAAGGCCAAACCGGCAAAGGCCAGAAAAATACCCAGCCAATTCATGACAGAAGGTTTTCTTTTCAGGAAAATCCATTGCAGCAGTGGCACTAACGGCACATACAGGGCCGTGATAAAGGCCGATTT
>CAZPNE010000232.1:0-1544 GCA_964588255.1 uncultured Advenella sp.
TTGGTTACATACCATCCACGCTTCAAACTCAAACCGTCAGGTAAGCCCGTTTGACGTCTTCATTTGCCATCAGTGACTGTATGGAACCACTATACTTGACTTGTCCCTTTTCAAGCACATAGGCCCGGTCCGACACCAGTTCGGCAAAAGGCAGGTTCTGTTCTGACAGCAAAATGCCAATCCCTTTTTCTTTAAGGGCCAGTATCATGCGGGCCATTTGTTCCACCACCACCGGTGCCACCCCTTCCGAGGGTTCATCCAGCAGCACCATGAAGGGATTGCCCATTAAGGTTCGCGCCACGCTAAGCATTTGCTGCTCGCCCCCGCTCATCTTGCCACCGGGCCGGTCCAGCATCTTGCCCAGATTGGGAAACAGGGAAAACAGGGATTCCCTGGTCCAGAAAACCGCTTCACGGCCATCGGGCCAATACCGCACGGGCTGGCGCCCCACGTCCAGATTTTCGGTTACGCTCAGGTCGGAAAACACCCGGCGGTCTTCAGGCACATAACCCAGGCCCTGCCGGGCAATCCGGTAAGGTTGCCAACGTGAAATATCCTGACCCATGAAGGTAACCTTGCCACTGGTGCGATCCAGCAGGCCCATGATGGATTTGAGGGTGGTTGATTTTCCCGCGCCATTACGGCCCATTAACGCCACCACTTCACCCTGGCCCACCGTCAGGCTCACATCAAACAGGATATGTGCCCCGCCATACCAGGCATTCAGGCCCGAAACGCTTAACAAGCCTGCCTCACCCGCCAACGGCCTGGTTTTCTCTGGCAAGATGGCACTCATGTTGTCAACCCTTCTTTCAATTTTTCCAGCCCGATTCCCGAACCCAGGTACACCTCCCTGACCTGCGGATGGTTGCGGATTTCATCGGGTGAGCCTTCGGCAATCAGCCAACCCGCGGCCAGCACAATAATCCGGTCGGCATAGGCAAACACCACATCCATGCTATGTTCGGTAAACAGGACACCCATATTGCGCTGCTTGGCCAGTTTGCGCGTCAGGGCCATCAATTCATTACGTTCCTGGGGCGCCATGCCTGCCGTGGGTTCATCCATGAGCAATAAAACCGGCTCATTGGCCATTGCCATGGCCAGCTCCACCCGCTTCACATCACCATAGGCCAGTTCACTGCAGGGCCGGTCAGCCTGATCGGCCATGCCGACCTGCGCCAGCAAAGCCAAGGCCTGTTCCCGGTACTGCGCGGCGGCCGGCCTGAAAAACGAAAACATTTTCCGGTGAAAGGACAGCAGAGTCATTTGCACATTTTCCACCACAGTGAGCGATGCAAAAGTGGCGGCAATCTGGAAGGTGCGACCCACGCCCAGCTGCCAGATATCACGTGCCTGCATGCCCAGGATGGATTGGCCGTTCAGGCAAACCGTTCCCTGATTGGCCCTGGTTTGCCCGCCAATCATGTTAAAAGTGGTTGACTTGCCTGCCCCGTTGGGGCCGATCAGGGCCAGCATTTCACCCTGATCAAGGCTAAAATCCACCCCCCGGACCGCCATGAAATCGCCATAGGCTTTATGAA
>CAZPNE010000233.1:0-1504 GCA_964588255.1 uncultured Advenella sp.
GCACAATGTCGCCATTTTCAATCCCCCTGTCTGAGGCGTCATGAGGATGGATTTCCAGCAGGTCTTCTTCATGCCAGGCGGTATTGCCGGTTCGACGCGTTTGTGCCCCCACATTGTATTGGGTAAGAATACGGCCCGTGGTAAGAATAAGCGGAAAGCGTTTATTGGTGCGCTCGCTGGTGGGGATATATTGGGTGGGTACAAAGGTTCCTTTTCCATGAGGGAAGCTGTCGATATGCATGATCGGTGTTCCTTCGGGGTTCTGGGGGTTGCAGGGCCATTGAACGCTACCTCCCATTTTATCGATATGGGCATAGTTGACCGAGGCGAAGGTGGGAGTCAGACGCGCAATCTCATCCATGATTTCGCTTGGATTTTCGTATTGCATGGGGTAGCCCAGGGCGTTGGACAGGGCCTGGGTGATTTCCCAGTCTGCCATTCCCGATTTGGGACGCATGACTTTTCTAATGCGCGAAATACGGCGCTCGGCATTGGTAAATGTCCCGTCTTTTTCCAGAAAAGATGCACCGGGTAAAAAAACATGGGCATATTTGGCCGTTTCATTCAGGAACAGATCCTGGACAATCAGGCATTCCAGGTTGGTTAAAGCAGCTTCGACATGCTGTGTATTGGGGTCGGACTGCAAAATGTCTTCTCCCTGGCAATACAGTCCCTTGAATGTGCCACTAATGGCTGCATTGAACATATTGGGAATGCGCAGGCCCGGATTTGCGTCAAGCTTGACTTGCCAGGCCTGTTCCAGCTGCTTGCGGGTTGCCGCATCGGATACGTGGCGGTAACCGGGAAACTCATGGGGAAATGAACCCATGTCACAAGATCCCTGGACGTTATTCTGGCCCCGTAACGGGTTGACGCCAACGCCACTGATGCCAATATTGCCAGTAATCATGGCCAGGTTGGCAATGGCCATGACAGCGGTTGAGCCCTGGCTATGTTCGGTTACACCCAGGCCATAATAAATGGCGGCCTTGCCACCCGTGGCAAACAGGCGTGCTGCCTCACGGATGGTTTGGGCAGGAACGCCGGTTATGGTGGCGGCTGATTCGGGTGAGTTTTCATCAAGCAGGATAAACTCAAGCCATTCTTTGAAGGTGTCCGAATCGCAGCGCCCGGCGATAAACGCTTTGTTTTGAAGGCCTTCTGAAATGATGGTATGTGCAAAGGCATTAAGCATGGCCACATTGGTGCCGGGTTTCAGGGGTAGGTGATAATCGGCCTTGGCATGTGCCGTGGACACCAGGGAGATGGTTCTTGGGTCGATGACAATCAGTTTTGCACCCTGGCGCAAACGTTTCTTCAAACGCGATCCGAACACCGGATGAGCGTCGGTGGGATTGGCGCCCATGACCAGTATCACATCGCTGTCGGTAACGGATTCAAAGGTTTGCGTACCCGCAGACTCCCCCAGCGTTTGTTTTAAACCAAATCCGGTGGGTGAATGGCAAACCCGTGCACAGGTGTCTATATTGTTATTGCCCAGTGC